>CALARR010000224.1 GCA_937889015.1 uncultured Planctomycetales bacterium
ACCAGTTCGGCCTCGACCGAGAATCGGCCGTCGCTGGAAGTCCATTTTCGGGCCCCGGCGGCGGGGCCCGCCGCCGTTAGCAGGCCAAATACGGCGGTCGCTAACAGGAGCCGTTTCATAAAGCCCTCCTTCGAGCCAGGAGGTGGTCGGGAAGCTCGAAGCCTGTTCGCATCGTATGCCCGTGGTTGCCGGCCGTCAATCCAATGAGAGCCCATATGCCGAGTGCCCGCCCGAGCTTGCGATTGCCGGCCTCGCAGCCCAAGATGGAGATGGCTGGAACAAAGGGCACTCTGACGATGGCAAGGGTTGGCGCCGACGGTATCAGGACTATGGCGGTTGGCCGAATTGATCTGAGCCGAGTTGAGCCGTCGCTGCTGGCTTGCCACCCCTTCTTCCGCGTTCGTCCATGCCGATCGACTGGCAGACCCGTAATTCCTTCTACATACTCCCGGCCAAGACAGCTCTTGACGCCGGTCCCAGGGCCCGTCGGCAGTTCCATCCTGCGAGTCGCTCGACGCGGCTGTGGCGGTTCTGGGCAGGTCCTTGAGTGGATTCTCCGAGCAGTGCCGGTTCCACCGTTCTTGCCGTTTCGTTCGGCCGTGCCTGGATTTGCGCCCTGGCACGCTTTTGTCAAGCCTGAGGCGTCGGGGACCGATCCTATCGAGGCCGGGATTGCCGACGGCCCGCACCACGGATGCGGAGATGCGCAAGGTTTGCCGTTGCGCGCGGCGTTTGCGAGATTCTGCGGCAGCCGGCGCGGTCGATCCCCCGAACACGGAGGTGGGTTGTGCGACAGGTCGTCTTTTGGGCTGCGGTGGCTTGGCTTTCCGTTGTTCTTCCCAGCTACGGCGTGGACGATTCCACCTGGTTCTCGCAGCTCACTCCGCCGGGTCCCGCCGCTGGGGCTTCTCCCGTCGCGCAATCGGCCGACAACGGCCTGTGTCCCGAATGCCAGGGGTTCGGTCCCTGCCTGCAATGCTGCCGCGTGTGGACGGTGGACGCGGGGGCGGTGGTTCTGCAGCGGAGCAAGCCCGGGTCGCGCACGCTGCTGATGGATGCCGCGCCGCCGACCGGGGCGGAGGTTCTTAACGCGCGCGACTTCCACTTCGGCACCGAGGCCGGCCCAGCGCTCACGCTGAGGCGGCATTTCGACGTTTGCTCGGTCGAGATGCGCTATTTCGGCGTCGATGATTGGAGCCGCAGCGTGGGCCCCCTGTCGACGTCGCCAGGGATTTACGTTCCCTTTCCCACCCCCTATGTCGACACCGACGGGGCCTATCAGATCACGTCCGGCTATGAATCGGACCTGCACAGCCTGGAGCTGAACTTCACTCGCCCCCTGGACGACCGTTGGGGGTTCATCATCGGCTATCGCTACCTGGACCTGAAAGAATCGCTGGGGGCGCACATGATTGATGTGGACGTCGGGGGCACGACGATCACCGACGTGGGCCTGGCCACCAAGAACCGCCTGCACGGCTTTCAACTGGGCGTGGGTGGGGAGATCTGGAACGTGGGGGGGCGATTCAGCCTGGAGGGCACGCTCAAGGCGGGCGTGTACGACAACCTAATGCGCGGCAACGCCTGGATCGATCAGGAGCTGGGCACGTCCTGGGCCAGCGCGGCGCGCACCCACCACGCGGCCTTCCTGGGCGAGCTGGAACTGGCCGCTCGATACCAGATCACGCGTCGCCTGTCCGTTCGCGCCGGCTATCAGGTGACCTGGATCGAGGGCGTGGCCCTGGCCGCCGACCAGATGTCGACGATCGATCCCGGCTTCGCCGCGGCGATGAACACGGCGGGCAGCCCGATGTACCACGGACTGAACGCCAGCCTGCAGTACACCTGGTAGTTGCCGAGCGATCCGCTCGCAGCGTCCGCTTGAGGCGATCGGCTGTTGGACGTGGTTCTACTCCTCGGGGGCGACGGTCGTTTTGGCTTTGCCGGACTTCTTGCCGCCGCCTTTCTTGCCTTCGCCCTTCTTAGGGCCGGTCCCAAAACCTGTCGCCAGCTCAGTCCTGCTGGGCCGCCCGGCCTGGCTGGGGCGGTTGTGGGATAGGTCCTTAGCCGCCTTCTTCTCCCCTTGGCCCTCGCGTTTCTCGCCGCGCAGCAAGCCGGCTTCCGGGGCCTCCTGCTTGGGCATCCATTGCCCCATCTGCTGTTTCAGATCGCCACGCTGCGGCTGTTGGGCGAGGTTCTTCCATTCCATCGGGTCCACGGCGTGGTCGTAGAGTTCCTCGGTGCCGTCATGATAGCGGATGTAGCGCCACTGCTCGCTGCGCACGGCGTGCTCTCCGCGCCCGTGCGTCGTCAACGCCATGCGATCCCACCTGGCCTGCGGATCTTTCAGCAGGGGCAGAAGACTCACTCCCTGCAGGTGTGGGGGCCTGGCCAGGCCACACAAGTCGCAGAGCGTGGGATAGATGCCCGTGAAATCCACCGGCCGTGAGCACAATTGGCCCGGCTTGGTCACGCCGGGCGCAACAATCATCAGCGGGGCGCGCGTGGCCTCTTCCCACAGGCTGAACTTGCGCCAATGGTGCTTCTCGCCCAGGTGCCAGCCGTGGTCGCCCCAGAGCACGATCACGGTGTTGGCCGCCAGCGGGCTGCGGTCGAAGCCGTCGATCAGCCGGCCGATCTGGTCATCGACAAAGGTGATCGTGGCCAGGTAGGCCTGCACCGCGTCGCGCCACTGGCCCGACTCGATCACCGCCTTGTGATCTCCCTCGGGCCGGGCCATCTTGACGCCGATCGGGGGCACGTCGCTGAGATCGTCGTCGGGCACTTTGGGCAACGTGAGCTTGTCCTTGGGATACATGTCGAAGTACTTGCGCGGCGCGTACCAGGGGAGGTGCGGCTTCACGAAACCCACGGCCAGGAACAGCGGCTTGTACTGCTTCTGACCCATCTGCTCGATAGCCCAGCTGACCAGCTTGTAGTCGGGCATCTCTTCGGTGGGGATATCCAGGGCGTGCCAATCGAAGTGCCCGCGGTCCAGGCCGTTGTAGGGCGTCTTGGGCGGCGGCAGTTCCTGCCGGCGGTAGTAGTCATCCCAATACTTTTCGGGCACTTCGCCGTGGAAGATCTTGCCTCCGCCGATCACGCGATAGCCGCAGGCGCGAAAGTGCTCGCCCAGGGTCAGCTTGTCGGCCAGGGCCTCGATCCAGTTGTGGTGATTGTGGTAGACGCCGGTGCTGAAGGGCCGCAATCCCGACATCAACGCCGTGCGCGACGGATTGCAGGCCGGGGCCGCACAATGGGCGTTGGCGAAACTCACGCCGCGTGCGGCCAGGCGATCCAGATTGGGCGTCTTCACGTCCGGGTTGCCGCCCAGGTGGCCCACCCAGTCGTTCAGATCATCGATGGGGATGAACAGCACGTTGGGCCGCGCGTCGGCGGCCCACAACGGCATGGCCACACCCCAGGCCAGCAGCACCCACCAACGCCCCCATTGCCCATGCCCCATATCGGCTCTCCTCGTACTGCCGCGACCACCGGTCGCGGTTGTGGTTGGGCGACTGCCGTGCGCCGCTGCGTCGCCGCTGCTTCAAGTCAACCACACCCCACAGCGCAGTTCAATACCGAGCGGGGAAAATCGCACCCCCTCGGGCAAGGTGTGCTTGTGTACGGTTCAACCCCAGGTAGCTACACTCAGGGTTTGGCGGACAGGCTTCCCCTGCCTGTCCGTCTTGCGATATCCGACCTGCTTCTGAACGACTTGCGGGTGCGATGAACGGAGCGAAGACCAATACCAAGCACGTGGCGGTGGCGTTTCGCGGCGGGGGACCGCACCTGGCGCGGCTCTTGTGCGGCATCACCGACTACGCCCAGAAGTGCGGCGCTTGGACGCTCAGCTTCAGTCCCGAGTCGCTCTTCATCCGCATGCGGAACCTGCAGGGCTGGCCGGGGGACGGGGTCTTGGCCCTGGTGCACGACGAGCAGGAAGCGCGCGCCGCGCGGGCGCTGCGCCTGCCGGTGGTCAATCTCTCCGGCGCCCTGGCCGACCCGGGCTTGCCGCGCGTGGTGGTCGACTACCAGATGGCCGGCCGTCTGGCCGCCGAGCATCTTCTGGATCGCGGGTTTCAGCGGTTCGCCTTCTATGGGCTGGAAGACCGCTGGCATTCGCACCAGCGGCGGATCGGCTTTGTCGAGCGTTTGCAGCGCGAAGGGCTGGAGTGTTCGGTCCTGGAGGTGCCCAGCGGCTTCGACGCCCCGCGCCCCTGGCGATTCTGGATGAAGCCCCTGGAGACCTGGTTGCCCAAGCTGCGCACGCCGGTGGGGGTGCTGGCCGTACACGATCCGCGCGGTTCGCTGCTGGTCGACGTGTGCCTGCGGCTGGGACTTCGCGTGCCCGAAGACGTGGCCGTCATCGGGATCGACAACGACGTGCTGGCCTGCGAGTACGCGCGCGTGCCGTTGAGCAGCGTTTCACGGAACGATCGCCGCGCGGGATACGAGGCGGCGGCCCTGCTCGATCGGCTGATGGCCGGCCAGGCCCCGCCGGAGAAAGACATCCTGATCCCGCCCGACGGCGTGATTCGTCGCCGCTCGACGGACACCTTGGCCATCGAGGATCCGCACGTCAAGCGGTTGGCCCAGTATGTGATCGAGAATGTGGAGAAGCCGTTCGGCGTCGAGCGGCTGGAGCGCCTGGTGCCCTTCTCGCGGCGCTCGCTGGAACAGCGCTTCCGCAAGTGCGTGCGCTGCACCCCTTACGAATACATCAACCGCATCCGCGTGCAGCGCGCCGAGGACCTGCTCACCGGGCCGAAGCGACTCACATTGGGCCAGATCGCGCGCTGTTGCGGTTTCAGCGATACGCGGCGCTTCCGCCTGGTGTTCCAGCAAGTGACAGGCGCAACGCCGGCCGAGTATCGCCGCCACGGCCTGGCCGACCTGTAAGCGGCGGTCACTTTTGCGATTCGTGGATCTTCTCCGGGCCGGCCGCGGCCTGGCCCAACTCCTCCAGCGGCCGATCGAACTGCAGCTTCACCACCAGGACCGTGTTGGCCATTTCGTTGGTGGGCAGGTTCCGCAAGCGCAGATAGGCCTTCTGCTCCATGTGATCGCTGGGCGCCAGGTTCACGGCCCACGGAACCGGTTGCCCATTGTTCAACAGCACGGCGCTTTGCGGCGCGACCTGGATCGGTTTCAGCTTCACGCCGTCGCCGACGGGGTCCTTGTTCAGATGGACGTACAGCGTCCGCCCCCGGCTGGTCAGCAGCACGTTGCGGTTGGAGGTCAGGTGCGAGGCGGGGGTGACGTCTTCCAGCGACTCCTTGACCGCCTGGTACCAGCCGCCGATCCGCTTCAGGATCGCCACGGCCGGCGCGGGAATCTCGCCTTCGGCCGTCGGGCCCACGTTGAGCAAGTAATTGGCGTCGCGCGCCAGGTAGCGATCGATGCTCCGCATCAGGTGCCGGTCGGTGTAGTAATCCTCGTCCTGGCGGAAGCCCCAGCTTTCCATGCCCACCGACTGGCAGGCCTCGGTCGGCCGGTCGAAGCCGGCCGCCTCGGCGGCGCCGCTGTCGTAATCGCGCTCCGGCGTGCCAAAATCCCCCTCATCAAAGCCCCGGTTGTTGATCACGGCCTTGGGCTGCAACTGGCGGATCATGTCGTTGATCGAGCGGTCCACGTGCTTGGGCACGTTCATGTCCCACCAGAAGCCGTGCAGCTCGCCGTAGTTGGTGCACAACTCGCGGACCTGGGCCTTGAGGAACTCCAGATACTGGTTCCAATCCGGCCGGTCGCCCGGCTGGGGCCCGGCCAACTCGTGGTGCCGGCCCTGGTTGGGATAGGCGGGATGGTTCCAGTCGGCAATCGAGTAGTACAAGCACAGCGGCACGCCCCGCTGGTGGCAAGCCTGGGCCAGCAGGCCCACGATGTCCTTGCCGTAGGGCGTGTGCATCGTGTTGAACGCCGTCTGCTTGGTGTCCCACAGGCAAAAGCCGTCGTGATGCTTGGTCGTCAGGCAGAGGTACTTCATGCGCGCCGCTTGCATCAGATCCAGCCAGGCGTCGGGGTTGAACTTGACCGGGTTCCACTGTTGGGCCAGTTTGACGAACTCGGCCCGAGGCACGCGCGCGCGCCACTGATGTTGTTCGTGCCAGCCGGGGATCGCATACAGTCCCCAGTGGACGAACATGCCGAAGCGGCGCTGGAAGAACCAGTCGCGCCCGTCGCCGAAGCGCTGCGGCCGTTTGGGAGTGCTGTTCTTGGCCGGTTTGGGCTGGGCGCCGAGCGCGGCGGCTGTGGGAGCCAGTCCGGCGGCCAGAGCGCCGCCGGCCGTGAGCTGCAGAAACGATCGTCGTTGCATGGGATTGCGCCTCAGGCTGAGGTCCATGGGGCTTTCTTCTCGTGCCCAAGCCCCAGCTTGGGCACACATCTGTGTAAAACTCTGTTTCGGCGCGTGCGGTCCGCGCGCGCCGAGGACCGTTCCCAAGCCGGAGCTTGGGAACGAGGGCTGGCTGCGGCTTGCTTCAGGCCACTCACAACTCGCTGCGCAACTTGTCTGCCACCATTTCGGCGATCCGTTTTGCGCCCGCCGGCTCCGGGTGTACGCCGTCGGGCCGCAACAGGGACAAATCCTGGCGGAAGATCTCGTACAAGTCCACCATCGGCGAACCGGTCGTCTGCGCCACACGCTGGACCGCGGCCCGATAGTCCCTTAAGAGCTTCTCCAGGCCGCCTTGCGGCTCGTAATACTCCTTGGGATGACGCGTGAAGTACGGTTCCGGCACAATCGCCGGCAGCGTGCACAACACGACGCGCGCGTTCTTCTGACGGCAGCGGTCGACCAGCTCGCGGAGGTTCTTTTCGTACTGCTCCAGCGGCACCTTGAACCGCCCCGGCGCGGTCAACACGCTGTCGTTGGTGCCGAACAGCATCACGACCCAACGCGGCTGAAAGGCGAGCACGTCGGTTTCCAGCCGGGCCATTCCCTGCTGGCTCGTGTTGCCGCCAATGCCCGCATTGATCACCTTGGTGCCAGGTAGAAGCGACTCCAGGACATCGGGATAGCGATGGCCGTGGGGCAGGCCGGCACCGTGGGTGATGCTGTCGCCGAGACAGACCACGACCGGCAGGGGCTTCTGCAGGACCACCCGCACCGGCCCGAACAGCCCGGCCGGCCGAGCGTGCTTGCGATCGTAGCGGTTGGCCAGCGAGGGAACCACATCGACCTGCAAGCGGTTTGGTCCGGGGCGCAGGGCCTGGCTCAGATCCCATTGGAAGGGCGCCCAGAAGCGCGGGCCGAGGTCCTGGCCGTTGAGCCGCACCAGGGCCCAATCGCCCACGCGGCCCAAGTCGAGCTGATAGCCTTGGCCGTCGGCTGGCGCGGCCTCGAAGCTTGTCTCAAACCGGAGCGTTTCGGCCGCATCCGCCGGCCCAGGCAACTGCGTGCCCAGCGCCTTGCCGCCGGCCGTGGCCACGGTCCAGGGGCCGGTCAGGGCGATCTGCTTTGCGGTGGCGCGCGGTGCCGGCACGGGGGCCGCCTGGCGCGGCGTGGCCGGATCGATGCACAGCACCAGCGTCTGCCGCCGCTCCAAACGCATGGGCAAGACGGTGGACTTGCCGATGCACTTTCCCGCCGCGGGGCTGAAGCGATCGTACCAGGGATCGTACCACTGGGCGTGGCCCTGGGCCTGGCAGGTGATCGAGGCCTCGATCGGTTCCTCGCCCTCGTTGGTCAACAGGTAGTGGTGTACGTCATGCCGGACCAGGTGCGCGTAGCGCAAGCCGGGCAAGGGCCGATCGGTCTCCAGGTCGCGCGGCAATTTGGCGACCAAGGCCGCGGAAGGCTCGCCCGAACAATGCCGCACCAGCACGCCGGCGGCCTGCAACTGGCGGATCTTCTGCAGGGTCTTGCCTTGGGGCATGCGGTCGTCGTCGACGATCAGCAGGGCATAGCTCATGGGCCCGACGCGCAGCCGGCGGCCTTCGACCTGGGCCTGCTCGACCAGTCGCCAGTCCTCCAGGTAGTTGAAGTCCACCTGGTTCTGCAGGAGCCACTTCGCGGCGCGCCACGGCAGGCGGTTGTTCACGCTCAGCACGGCCACATCGCAGACCTGCCGGCCCTCGGACACCAGACCGCACAGCCGGGTCGTATAGTCGGCGAACGGCCGGTAGTGCGGCCACCAGGCGTTGTGCAGGCCCAGATCCGGCGGACGCTCGTTGACCCGCTCCTCGCGAATCGAGTAATAGAACGCGTGTGGCGACAGCAGGTTCACTCCGCGGACCAACATCCAATCGGCCAGCCACTTCATCTCGTCCATCGTGAGCTGCCAGCCATAGGCGCCGTAGAGCTCGTCCAGGTTGCGCCGGCGTTGGTCGTGCCGGGCCACGCTGCTGGAGCACTTGGCCACCGTGCTGTTGACGCCCTCCAAGGCGGTGGGGCTGTCGGGCACCACCCAGCGCCAGACGATGTCCTGGCCGGGAATCTGGAACAAGCGCAGGGGCCGGATCTCGTCGCTGCCGCCCGGATGCCCGGTCAACGCGACCCGGTGCTCGGCACACCAGTGCGACAACTGCTGGTAGTAGCTCTCGTCCAATCGCTCAGCGAGCGTCAGTTCAAAGTCCTGGCGCAGGGCTTCGGTCTGCTCGCCGCAATCGGCAAACAAGGCCGGCAGCATCGGCAGCAAGGCGTAACCGCGTCGCGAGCGAAAATACTCGGGCAAGCCGGGGGTCCAGGGGCGCACCCCCTTGCGCGGACTGCGGCCCAGCAGGCTCGGCTCGTCGGTGAAGATGCCGATCACGGTCGAACCGAAATGCTCTTTGAGCGTGTCCCAGTAGGGCTCGTAGGCGCACTTCAAGAAGGTCCGCATGGCCTCGGGGTTGAGCAGGTCGGCGGCGGCCGGGGCGCTGGGTTTGCCCGACTCCTCGCCCGGGTGCACGCCGCGGATCGTGCCGCGCGAGGGCACGGCCACAAACCGCATCAGGCGCCAGCGGCCGGCCGTGAGTTGGAGTTTCTCGGCCGGGCGCTCGATGAGGCGCGACTGTTTCAGGTCCAAGGCCTGGCCCGGGGCCGGTTCGGGCAGGAGCACGGCGGCCACCAGGGCGTCTTCGGTTGGCGTTGGGATGTCGATCTCCGCGGGTCCAACCACGGTCTGCGATTCGGCAAGCAAGCCTTGGGCTGCGAAGGCCGGGTTGGAGCGGACCACCGCCCCGTGGGCCGATCCAGAGGGATACATGCCTTCGTCGTAGAGGCAGACGCGCATGCCGGTGCGCGCCGCCTCTTCCACCGCAAACCGCACATGCCCCAACCAGCGCGCGCCCATATAGGGAATCTCGGCCGGCAGGCCCATTCGGGCGTGGATCACGAAGGCCTGGACTCCCTGGCGGCGGAACTCGGCCATCTGCCGGGCCGTCTCCTGGTCCGAAAGCTCGTCGTTCCAGAACCAGAAGGGCATCTGCGAATACTGTGGATCGGCGCGGCGCAGTTCCGCCTGCCAATCGGCGGCGGTCAGCCCAGCGGGCCAGGCGGCGGTCAACAGCATCAGCAGCCAAGAGCGAGCGTATCGTGCCAGCATGGTACTCTCTCCGCAAAGAACACTGAATGGGATGGCGTGAGCCATGGTCCGGCTAGCGTTTATTGGTGCTCAGAATAGTAATGCAACGTGAGGGTGGCGTTTGCCGCACGAAACCGGGCTCCCGTTGGTCGCCCTGGTTGCATTATTTGTCTGAGGGTCAATAGAGCCGGTCCCAGAACCTGTCGGCCGCTCAGTCCTGCTGGGCCGCCCGACGGGGCTATGATGGTTCTGGGATAGGCTCTTAGCAAACGATGATCTACGGCTCCCAGCTTACCAAAAACAACAGCCGTCGTCCGGTGGGTTGGTTCCACACCTGGACGACGGCTGTGATGGCTGGATGTCTTTTTGGAGCCGTCCTCAAGACCGCATCCGCAGAAACGGCCCGGCTGGGGGCGGCATTCCTCCCAAGCCTTAGAACCTATCCCAGAACTGCCACAGCTAGGCCGGGCGGCCCAGCGGGAGCGCTCTGCCGACAGGTTCTGGGACCGGCTCTCAGACCGGTCGGATCGAAGTCGCGCGCGGCCCCTTCGGGCCTTGTCCGACTTCGTATTCCACAGTCTGACCCACGGTCAGCGTTTCGAACTTGGCGTCCTGGACTTCAGAGCAATGGAAGAACATGTCCCCCCGCTCGCCGTCGATAAACCCAAAACCCTTGTCCACGACCAACTTCTTAATCGTACCCTGCGGCATAGCGCCACTCCTCACAAAAACAAACCACGAAAACAAACCTTCGGCCAAAGTGCCAGGACACCGGGGGGGCTGGCCCGAGCACGCTCAGGCTGGCAAGCCACGGCCGTTGGGCCGGGCAACCCCTGGGGACCAAGACTTCGGTCAAACCCCGGGGGTGGAAGGATCAGCCGCAATCGGAAACAGGGACCTTCTCGAAGGACACCGCCACGCGAAACGCTGGATGATGGCCGGAATGGACTCCGTGGGAGTTCGATGTCCATCCCTTCTTCTTTCCACCCGCTTGGCCGATAGTATACCAGTGTTTTCGCGCTGAGAAAATGGGGCCTGGAGAACCACCCGGCCGATCCACCCCCCGGGCGATTGCGGCCGGCCGGCTCCGTCCCTGGCCGCCATCACCGCCCTGTCCCGGTGGCTCACCGTCGGGGCCCCGTGTTACAATGGCCCTGTTGTATCGGACCAGCATATGGCCTTGCCGCCCGGCTCTCGGAACCACGGCATACTCGGAGGGGACCATGACGCGATGCGGCATATCGATCGTGCTAGTCGGTTGCACAGTTCTATTGGTCGTCGGGGAAGTTGGAGCCGCCGGCGACGGGCACGCCCCGCGCGGATATGTGAAGAAGGACACGTGGGTCCAGACCATGCTCGCGGCGCGCGCCACCTTGGCCGCGATGAGCGGCCAGCGCGCTGAGGCCACGTCGGCCAAGCCCTTCCTGAGCGAACCCATCGCTGGCGACGGTCCCGGGCAGGCGATTTCCGTCTCGGTGAGCGGCGTGCAGACCATGCGTCTGGTGAGCGTGATGGTCGAAGGCAAGGGCAACTGCCACATTTGGGGCGATGCCCGGCTGATCGCCAAAGACGGCAGCCAAACGCGCCTGAGTTCGCTCACCCCGACCTATGTCTCGGTGGGATGGGGCGACCTGTTGAAGGACGAGAATTGGCTGCACAAGCCCCTGGCAATCGGCCAGCGCACGTTCGAGCACGGCATTTGGGTCCATGCCAACAGCGACGTCTGCTATCGGCTGGACAAGAAGTACGAGCGCTTGGAGGCCTGGATCGGCATGGACGCGCATCGGGCCGCGGGGCAGGCTCGGTTCCAGGTTCTGTTTGACACGCCCGACCTCGCTCCGCAGTTGGCGGCGCGCATCAGCCGCGATTTTCCCGAGCCGTCCAAATGGCTGGCCGAGGATTCCGGACGCAAGCGGGAATTGGATTGGTTTCGTGACGCGACCGCGCAAACGGACCAGGTCCTGATCGGCCGGGCCTTGGGCGCCTGTGGACCGGCCGCGGCGCTGCGCCGGGAACTGAGCGAATTGCAGCGTGCCAAGGCGCCCTATGACGATCCGCGATGGCTCGATCTGTACACGCGCGCTTGCCGCTATCGCCAGGTCTATGCCGTGGCGCAGCGGATCTGGATTGTCGAGATCCGCCAGGCCGTGCTGGAGCGATTGGAGGCCCTGGTCTGGACCGCTGCCGAGGCTCCAGCGTGGGCGGCCCTGCGCGCGAAGGCCGAGCGTCTGACCGGCCCAGACCAGCCGGGCGTGGAGGTGCACGTCGCCGCGCTGCGCCCCGCGATGGAACAGTTGGCCCAGCATCTTGCGGGCCAGTACCAGGCGGCCCCCGCGTTGTTGGCGCGGGCCGATGAGGCGCGGACGCGGCTGCAGGCGTTTGTGTCCGGTTTGACACAGGGGCAGGATGCGGCCGTGGCGGATCTGGCGGCCTTGTCCGACCAGATCGCCGGTCTGCGGCGTGCGCTGTTCGCTGCCATGCCCGGCGTGGGGGAATTTCTGTCCACGCCCGGCGGCGCGCAGATGGACCGGGAGTGGCTGCAGCAGTATCGGGCCCTGGCCGTGGATCTGGGCCGCCGCGAGCATTTCCGGCAGGTGGCCGGCGAGACCTTCCGGCCGGCCTCCTTGATCCTTGACGCGGATCGCGATCCGCTGGACGTGGTGCTGCGCCGCACGGCGGCCTTGCTGGCCGATCTTTCGGCCAAGGCTCCGCGCACGGCGGACGCGGGATCGTCCTTGGCCGGATGCGCCGCCGAGTTGGAGCGACTCCGCCAGGCGTCCGCGGCGATCGGTCCGGAACACCCCGAGGCGCGCCTGGCATTGTTTGCCGGCGCGTGCCGGTTGCGCCGCCAAATCGCGCTGCGCAATCCGCTGTTGGACTTCAGCGAAATCCTGTTCATCAAGCGGCACCGCGCCTTGTTCAACCACATGTGCGACCAGTACTACGGCATGGCGGCCATGCCGGGCGGCGGATTGTATGTGTTGCGCGATCCATTCGGTCCCGATCCTCAGGTCCGCGACCTGCTGGCCGACGCGGTGGTCACGCGCGGCCGCCTGACCGGCCAGAAGCTCAGCGGCGGCCCGTTGCGGCTGTGGGACGTGCGGTTTGACGGCAACGGCAATCTCCACGGCGAGGAGACGACCGGCGGTTGCTTCCTGTCGCCCGACTTGTCCTACGACGGCCGCACGGTTGCCTTTGCCTATGTCGAGTGCCAGGGCGATCGCGAGCATCGCCATCACACCGACGCGACGCGCGGCCACTGGCACGAAGGCCGCTGCTATCACGTCTTCAAGGTCGACATCGACGGCACGCACCTGGAGCAACTGACCGACGGCACCTGGAATGAATTTGACCCCTGCTGGCTGCCCAACGGCCGGATCGCCATGATCAGCGAGCGCCGCGGCGGCTACCTGCGCTGCGGTCGCGTGTGCCCCAACTACAACCTGTTCGACATGGCCGCCGACGGCAGCGACATCCAGTGCCTGAGCTTCCACGAGACCAACGAATGGCACCCCAGCGTCACGCACGACGGCCGCATCCTCTACACGCGCTGGGACTACGTCGACCGTTTCGGCTGCACGGCGCATCACCCCTGGATCACGACCTTGGACGGGCGCGACTCGCGCGCCGTGCATGGCAATTTCGCCCCGCGCGCGGCCCGGCCCGACATGGAACTGGACTGCCGGGCGATCCCCAACTCGCCCAAGTTCCTGGCCACGGCCGCTCCGCACCATGGCCAGGCCTTTGGCTCGCTGGTCACGATCGATCCGCGGATCGAGGATGACGACGCCATGGGGCCGGTCAAGCGGATCACGCCCGAGGTGGGCTTCCCCGAGTGCCAAGGGGGCGGCCAGGTGTATGGCACGGCCTGGCCGTTGAGCGAGGACTATTACCTGTGCGTGTACGACGGATCGATGGACCCCAGCGCGGGCCGGCAAGGGGGCGGTTTCCTGCGCGGCGACTACGGGATCTATCTGGTGGACAGCTTCGGCAACCGGGAATTGCTGTATCGCGATCCGCAGATCGCCTGCCAGAACCCGATTCCGGTGCGGCCGCGGCCGATTCCACCGCGGATGCCCGAAATGCACGTGCGCCGCGCGGAAGCCAATCCGGCCGTGCGTGCCGGCCTGCCGGCGGCGGCGCAAGCGCCGGAAGGCACGGCGGCCGTGATCAACGTCTACGAGAGCATCAAGCCCTGGCCCGAAGCCACGCAGATCAAGTCTCTCCGCGTTTTGCAGGTCTTGCCCATGACGGTCCCCTCCGGCTCCCTGCGCCCGCACGAAACGGGGCTCCGCGAGCCTTCGGCGCGGGATTCGGTGGTGCCGGTGCGCTACGTGCTGGGCACGGTGCCGGTGGAGGACGACGGCAGCGCGCACTTCATCGTGCCGGCCAACAAGGAGATGTTCTTCCAGGCCCTGGACGATCGCGGCCTGGCGGTGCAGTCGATGCGTTCGGCCACCTATGTACACGAAGGCGAACGGCTGCTGTGCCAAGGCTGCCACGAGCCCAAGCACCGCGCGCCGCAGTTGCCCAGCGTGCTGCCCAAGGCCTTGCGGCGCGAGCCCTCGCGGTTGGTGGCCGACGTGGACGGTTCGAATCCCTTCAGCTACCCGCGCCTCGTGCAGCCCGTGCTCGACAAACACTGCGTGGACTGCCACGCCAAGGAGTCCAAGACGGCCCCCAACCTGGCGCGCGAACCGATCCAGCGCAACTGGTTCGCCTCCTACAACAACCTGGCCGAGAAGTACGGCTTCTGGGACTATGGCGACGGCTTGCGGACCACGCCGGGCCGGTTCGGGGCGCGCGCCTCAAAGCTGTACGAACTGCTGCAGAAGGGGCACTACGACGTCAAGCTCAGCGACGAGGAATTGCACCGCCTGACGCTCTGGTTGGACTGCGTGTCGATGTTCTACGGGGTGTATGAGAAGGAAGGGGGCGAAGCCCAACTCCGCGGCGAGATCGCCCGGCCCACGCTGGAGTGAGCGGCCCGGCCTAGACCGGATTCTGCATGGGGCTGTGGAAGCCTGAAGCGCAAGCGAAGGCAAAATGACGAGTTACCCTCGATTGCGCTTCGATCGCGCAGCCTGCTTTCGAACATCCTGGGCCATGAATAATCTGCGCTAGTCGTCCAGATAGCGGACGATGCTCTCCAAGGGGCGCTTCTTGGGGCCTTCGGTCCGCTTGGCGGGATGGCCCACGGGGATCACGGCCATGAATTCCCCCTGGGGCTCGCCCAGGAAGCTCAGCACCTCGTCCTTGATGAGGAACAGGATTCCCAACCACACCGCCCCCAATCCCAGCGACGTGGCGGCCAGCAGCAGGTTCTCCACGGCGGCGGCCGAACTCTGGATCTCCATGGTGCGGAAGAAGTCGCGCGCGGCATCCTTATCCACCTGGAACAGATCCGAGCCGTGCCGGATGAGGTCGCCCGTGTTGGACACGGCGATCACCACCGGGGCGCTGATGATGCTCCGCGAGGCCATGCGCAGCAGGATCGACGAGGGACGCGGAAAGTCGTTGGCCCGACTGGTCACCAGCTCGGCCAACGCGCCGCGTTTCTCCCCTCGCAGCACCAGGAACCGCCACGACTGCTGATTGTGGGCCGAAGGCGCGCTGTTGGCGGCCTGCAGCAGGGTCGTCAGGAGCTCGTCGGCCACCGGTTCCGGGGTGAAATGCCGCACGCTGCGGCGACCGAAGATCGAACGCAGGGTTTCCGTTTCGAAATCGGCAGGCTCAGTCAAGCGTTTTCTCCTTGGAGTTGAGGACCAATATACGCCAATTGGGCCCCGGCATGAAGCCGACGAGGAGTCTTCCGCTGCTGAGTGGGGTCGTGCCCCCGTCCATTGGTCGCGATGGGCGGCTTGCGCGGCGGTGGCTCAAGGAGCCGTCGCGCGGCGAGGGCTCGAACCTGGTCGTGACGGAGCGCACTTGCGGTTGGGGTTGGCAGGCATTATGTTGCGTATTCCCCAAGGCGATCCCGTGCAACCGAAGAATTGTTGAAAATGATGGACCGAATTCCGCGCCTCAGGCGGCATCTGCATGTGGCCCTGGTCTACAACGGGGATCGAGATGCGGCATCGGACCGGCCCGAGGATCGCGGCAGCAGCGCCGACCTGCGGCTGATGATCCGGCGGATGGCCAAGGCCTTGCGGAGCGTTGGTTACCGGGTGACGGTGCTGCCGTTGGCGCGCGATCTATCCGCATTCCAGCGCAAACTGCGGCGGCTGAAACCGGACGTGGTCTTCAACCAGTACGACGACGTGGTGCACGGGGCGCTGCACGAGATGCGTCTGCCGGCGCTGGTGCGGATGATGGGGTTTCCGATCACGGGCTCGCCGGCGCTGGCCATCGGCCTGACGCGTTACAAGCACATGACGGCGAGCCTGCTGCAGGGGGCGGGGGTGTCCATTCCACCCTGCACGGAACTGCTGGAACGGCTGGGGGACGTAGACCGCCTGCATTGGCAGTTCCCGCTGATCGTCCAGCCGAGCCACGAGCATGCCGGCATGGGGTTGGATCGGCATTCGGTGGTGTACTCGAAACGCGCGCTGCGCGGCAAGCTGCGGCAGATCCTCAAGGAATACCGCCAGCCGGCGCTGGCGCAGGCGTTTCTGGCGGGCCGGGAGTTCAATGTGGGCATCGTGGGCGGGCGCCAGCCGCGCGTCATGCCGCTGGCGGAAGTCGACTACTCGCAGTTGCCGCCCGAGATCCCGCCGATCATGTCCTACGCGGCGAAGTGGATCGAGACGGCGGAGGAGTACCGCAAGACGTCGGTGATTTGTCCGGCGGTCGTGGAGCCGGAATTGGCGCGGCAAATCGTGTCCACCGCGCTGCGCGCCTTCCGCGCCGTGGGCACCTGGGGATATGGACGGGTCGACATTCGCTTGGACGAGCAGCAGCGCCCCTGCGTGCTGGAGGTCAACTGCAATGCGTGCTTGGAGGAAGGGCACGGGCTGGCGCGCCAGGCCGATCGGGCGGGGATCTCGTACGCTCGGCTTCTGCAGATGGTGGTGAAGGCGGCCTTCGAGGGGCCGCCGCACGACCTGGACATCCCCATGGTCTGAGCGGCAAAGGGGCGGCTTCAGCCCATCAAGCGACCGCAATAGGCGAACTCCACGGCCAGGCCGGTGGCCATGGCCACCACGTCCAGCAGGGCCTGCGTCTCGCGCGAGCGCGAGAGGCTGAGGTCCATCGCCGCGGCACGATCCTCCAGCTTCTGGAGGATGTTCTTGGCATCGTCGTGGTCGAGGGCCGACCAGCGGACCATCCGCTCCAGGAGTTCTTGCTGGTGTTCGCGTAAGAATGCACTGGCGGAGAGCGGCGCGCCGCCGCGGACCGCGGGAAACACGGCGCGCAGCTTGTCGTCCACGTAGCCCTGGGCCGCGGCGCGAAAATGCTCGGCGCGCTGGCCGTAGTGCTCGGCCACGCGAATATCGATTTCTTTCAACGGACGGACGAGCTTTCCGCCCTTGCGCCGAGGCGGTTGCGGGGCGATCTGCCGCATCAGGCGGTCGACGTACTTGAGCTTCTGCAGCGCCGGCCAGAAACGATAGCGCCTCCGCCAGGCCGATCGCGGCGTGAGCCATACGGCGAAGGTCTCGGCGAAGTCCTCGTCGGGGTGTTTCTGCGCATAGGTCCGGCCGTATTGGCTGGCATGGATGTGCCGCACGAAATTGCGGCTGGCCGGCTCGGGATAGAACGTTTCGCGGTAGGGCTTGGAAAAGGGCCCGAAAACCTCGCGCCATTCCGGTTCTTTCCAGAGCCGATAGGCATAGTTGATCGCGTGGCCCGCCTCATGGCGGAGGAGCATCATGAGCATCAGATCGTCCTCGATCTCGCCCGTCTGCTCCTCTTCGATGCGCGCCAATCGCTTGTCGGCCAGGTAGAACGGAATCCCGATGGCCGGCACCCGATCGGGGCAACCCCAGCTATCGGTCAGGTAGAACGTGGGGCGAAAGCAGAGCCCCTTCGCGGCCAGTTCGCGGAGCAACTTCTTCGTGGGCAACTCGAGGGGCGAGCCTTCGATCGTCAGTTCCAGATCGCAAACGCGCGCGTGCAACAATTCGCACCGCACGGTTTCCCAACTATTGAACGGTGAAGATTTCCTGGAAGTCGACATGCTGCGCTGGCCGCGCTGGGCCACTGCAAAGCTCTACGTTGAATCTGCTGCGCAAGATCCATGCCGAGTCATCCTGAAGCGCAGCGAAGGATCTCGAACCGGGCGGATTCTCCGCTGCGCTCAGAATGACAGACCTCCAAGGCCACTTTCCGCAACAGATGCTACTTGTCTGAGGTGCATCTTGGAGATTATGTGGGAGGGTGGCAGGGAAATCCACCCCTGCCTCTGGAGGCCTTGGGCCCAACGAGCGACTCAAACGGCACTCTGCTAGCATCCACAAAGCGTTGCGAAATCGCAGCTTGGGATCTCCGCACGGCCGTGCTTCGCCATGGAGGCGGCGGGGCCGAAATGGGCGCCAAGAGGGGGTGCGGCCCCCTGAGAGTTGACCGCGCGTGACAGGGGCCGGATACTATCGGGGGTCACAAGAGCCCGGTCGTAGCCCTCTCGCCCGTGGCCCTGCGAAACCGGCCTCCCATGGGGCGGCCTGGCTGCATCACTGATCTGACGGCCACGAGACGGCTGCGGTTGTGTTTTTCCTTGCCCCTGGTGGAGTTGAGTCCATGCCTGGCCCACTTGCGCGACGTTCGTTTCTGACGGCTGCCGGTTCGGTCGCCTGGGCCGCTACGGCAGGCCGCGTGTGCTGCGCCGCGGCGCCCAAGCGATCGGATCGCCTCAACGTGCTGTTCCTGATGACCGACGAACAGCATCACCGGTCGCTGTCGATGACGGGCAACCGGTACATCGAGACGCCCAACATGGACCGCATCGGGCGCGAAGGCGCGTGCTTCGACAATGCCACCTGCGTGACGCCCTATTGCTCGCCGTCGCGCGCTTCGCTCATCACCGGCGTGTATCCGCACCGGCACCGCATCCTGGTCAACGTCGACGGCCGCCGGCCCGAACAAGCGCCGCTGGCCCAAAACGCCTTCCCCAACACCGAGACGTTGTTGCACGGACAGGGTTACGCCACGGCCCATCGCGGCAAGTGGCACCTGGGCAACATCGGCGATTTCGATTGCTACGAGCAGCGCGCCTACGCGGGCGCCAGCAATCCGGAGTTCGGCCGCTGGTTGCAGCAGCGCGTGCCGAAGGAGCAGTTCGCCAAGCATCGCAGCCCAGGCAAGTATATGGACCGGCCGGTGGAGATGATCCCGGCCGTCGAGCGGGGGTTTCACGAGTTCCACAAGGACTTTCAAGGGAAAGCCAACCGCGTGGCCTACATATCGACCATCGGCCGCTCGCTGATCCCGCCCGACTCGCTGCCCGAAACGCGGATCACCAACGACGTGCTGGATCTGATCGACCGGCACGCGGACGAGAACTTCATGATCACCGCCTCGTGGAGCCCGCCGCACGACCTGTGGGTCATTCCGGAGCCGTACTACAGCCTGGTCGATCGGCGGCGGATCGAGTTGCCGGGCACGCCGGACCTGCCCGACTGGGACCGCGAGGGGCCGAGCCGGCGTCTAGGGTCGCTGGTCGGCGAAGAGGGGCTGCGCGAGTACGCTGCCATCTACCACGGCATGGTCAAGTATATCGACGACCAGTTGGGACGCATCCTGAAGAAGCTCGACGAGCGCGGTCTGGCCGAGAACACGCTGGTGATCTTCACCACCGACCACGGCGACATGGTCGGGGCGCACGGCTGCGTGGGCAAATCGATCTTCGGGTTCTACGACGACCTGGTCCGCATCCCGATGGTCATGCGTGTGCCGGGCCGGATTCGTCCCGGCACACGGCTGAATCAGCCGGTCAGCCAGGTGGATCTCATGCCCACGATCCTGGACTACCTGGGCCAGAAGGTGCCGCAACCGATCCACGGCCAATCGCTCCGCCCGCTGCTGGAGGGCCGCTCGACGGCCTGGCGCGACTATGCCTTCTGCCAGCGCGCCGATGCGGGGCGCATGCTCCGCACCGAGCGCTGGAAGTACTTCTATCGCGGCAAGAACAAGATCGTGGCCCTCTACGATCTGCAGAACGATCCGCACGAGGACCGCAATCTGGCCGCCGATCCCCGCCATGCGGCCCAGGTCCGCGCCCTGCACGCGCGCCTGTTGCAGGTGATGCAGGCCGACGGCGATCCGCTGGCCGAGCGGTTCCCTGCCGACCCGCTGGCCTGAGGCCAGTCGATTCGCTGCAGGGCGCCACTGCTGGCTTGTCCAGCCGTGGGGAGCCTCGCGTGGGCAGACGATCGAGCGGACAATCGCACGGGTGGACAAGCGGCCCGTGGCTCCCGGCCGGCTCATTGCTTGGCTGCAGTCGCGCGTGGCACGGTTTCTGGTGTAGACCTCCTGGGGCTGCGTCCCACCGGTTCAAGAACCGGTACCACCCAGTGTTTCCGGCCGCCCTCACCCGGCCGCTTCGCGGCCACCCTCTCCCGCTCGCGCGGGCGAGGGAACGGACTACAGCACTTCTACGCAAACCTCTCACTCGGGCGTGAGCACGGCCGCGCAAATCAACGCCTGGCCTTCGATCGGCCTCAGACGCACGCGGAGCGTGCCCGACTGCTCCAGGCGGATGGGCCACGCCAGGGCCACGGCCCGCTGCCGGCCGCCAGCCTCGGCAAACAGGTCCACCTTGCGCCGGACTTGCTCCATGGTGACGGGCGTCTTGCGCCAGGTGAGTCTTTCCCAAGTCCGGCCGTCTTGCGTCACCAGCAGGTCGTAGTCGTAGCTCCGCTGGGACCCGGCAAACCACTGCAACTCGATCCGATCGATGGGCCGCGATGGATCCAGCGGGCACTCGAGCCAGTGCTCCCGGCCTTGGGCCGCCCAACGCGTCTTGGGATCGCCGTCCAACGCCTTGGCCGCCGCGTTCTCCTTCGCGCACACGGCCGAGGCCTTCACGGCCTTGGCGTCGATCGTCTGGCCGGGGATGCGGACTTCGCAGATCGAGTTCCAATCGTTGGCCTGGCTGCCGCGACAGGCGATCCGCAGGGCGCGCGCCTGAACCGGTTGGAACTGGCACAGGTCAACCGGTTCGCCCTTGGGGGCGGCAACGCCCACCGCCACCTCGAACACGCGCTGGCCGGCCTTCTCGCACGACGGCTCCACGAACAGCAGTTGCAGCCGATACGTTCCGGCCGGCAGTTGCGTGGTCTGCTTGAAAAGCTTCTCGCGTGGGAAGATCGGGGCGATCGTCAGTTCGATCGGCCCAGGAGAGGTAATGCCCTCGCGGCAGACCTCCAGCAACGAGGCGTCGAGATTCTGCGGATTGCCCAGCACGGCCGCCGGCGGCAGGGCAAAGGTCGCGCAATCGGTCTCGGCCTGCCCCTGCGTCTCCCAGATCCGGTGCTGCGGATCGAAGTGGAAGGTGTATTTGCCGCGCGACTGGGCCAGCAGATCGTGCGAGGTGGGCGCATAGCGAATCCGCACCGGTTCCAGACCCAAGGCCTGTCGCACGCGCTGGTAGTGTGTCAGCCAGCGCGTGTTCATGGTCACGACCAGTCCCTGCTCGCCGCGCGAAATGCCGCCCAGGCGCGAGAACTCGGCGAACCGCTGCACCACTTCCTCGGGCCGGCACTCGGCAATCGCCTGGCGCGCGGCCTGGACATCGGCGCGGCTCCAGGCGTCGGCCGCAGCGAGCAGACGCGCCTCGTTGCGGTAGATGTCGCGGATATAGACCTCCAACCCCTGGAAATAGCCGATCCAGTCGCGAGCCGACGGCGTCAGCCGGGCCTGGTCGATGGCCTGGAGCCGCGCCGCACGGCGCGCGAAGCCGGCCTCCAACTCGGGCGTCATTTCCAGGCGCACATCGACGAAGAAATCGCTCGTCTCGCGCGCGATGATGGGCATCGTGGTTACCCAGTCGTGCAGATACTCGCCCAAGGCGGCGCCCTGATCGGGCCCGATGCAGTCGACGGCCATCCGGCGACACGTGTTGGCCAGGGGCTCGTTCTTGCGGTCTTGCCACACCTGGTTCACCAGGCTCTTGAAATGCAGGTCCAAGGGGCGCGTGGTCCAGTGGATGATGCCGAACCCGGACGCGCCGCAGCCCATCTCCGCCAGCCGGTCGTGGAATCCGGCATCGGGCGTGTAGGGCCGGCCCACGTAGTTCCCGTCGTCGTGATGGGCCCAGGCCACCGGCAGCACGGGCCGATGCGCGGCCACGGCGGCCACCTCGGCTCGCCGCTGCGGCGAGCCGAAGACCGAATCGTTGCGCAGCACCGCGGCGTCCAGGCCGATCAGCAGCACCTCGGCCGGCAGGAACCGATCGGCGGCCGGCAAGAAGGTGAAGTTCCACGAACCCAGCGCCAGGCGCACGTCGCGCCGCCCCAGCTCGTCCAGGGCGCGGCGCATGGCGGCCACGATTTTCGACTGCGCGAAGAGGTGCTCGGCGTGCCACAACTCGCGCGTGTCGGGACGCGCGGCGCAGGCCGCGGCGAATTCGTCCTGCCAGGCCTTGGGCATGGCCTCGCGTTTGAACGACATCCAGGGCGTCTTGCCCGTCCGCTGCCAGGCCACCAGGACCGTGATCTGGGGATAGACGGCCAGCAGGTCGGCCACCTGGGCCTTGTACAGGGCATAGCCTTCAGGCGTGTCGGGCCGCGGCAGCCACAGTTCGTCGGCCTGGAACCGGCTCGCTTCCGGCAGGCGCAGAACAAGCTCCTGCGGGTTGGCCGTGGCCGTGTCGATGTCCACGGCGAAGAACACGTTCATGGCCAGGCGCTGGGCCTCGGCAAAGACCTCGGCCATCAGGCTCCGCGCGGCCAGCGTGCGTTGCTGGTCGCTTCCCTCGACCGCGGCCCGGCAGCCGAACACCGGCGCGTCGAAGACCTCGCCGCCCCACAAGCGGCGCACGTCGTTGACGTGATTGACCGACCAGTCGCGGCCGATGCGTGTCGAACTGAGATAGCCCACCGGCTTCCATTGGCCCTGGAAGGCGAACCCGGCCATGGGATTGTTGCCATAGGCGTGGACCATCACGCCGTTGAAACCCATCTGCCGGCTGCGCGCGATCCAGTCCTTCCACTGGGCCGCGTCCCAGGTGGAGCAGCCCGACAGAAAGTTGTGCCAATTGAAGACCACCCGGTCGCGGGCCAGGGGCTGGCCGGCCAGGTCCCAAGCCTCGAACGAGAAGGCCGTGCGCGTCGGCGGCAGCGTGTCGAAGCTCAGATAGAACCCGCAGCCCAGCCGCTCCAGCAAACGATAGACGCCGTAGGCCAGGCCGCGCGCGTCGCCGGCCTGAACGCATCCCACCTCCAGCGCTCCCTTGCGCTGATGCGCGACGCGAAAGGCCTCGGCCGGAAGCTGCGCATCCACTTGCAGCAGAATGGCCTTTCCCTGGGCCGGCAACGAGGCGCGCAGGTCAAAGCGTTCGGCCGGATAGAGCCGGGCCAGGCCGTCGGCCAGGGCTTGGGCCGCCGCGCGTGCCGTGGCGGGAGCCTCTGCCGCGAGCACCACGGGAATCGTCTCCGCCAGGCATGGCCGGCCAACAAGGCACGCCACGATCAGCCAGGGGTATACGCAGCGGCGAGTGTTCATGGGCTGGAAGCTCCCTGTAAGGCACGTCGGGTTGCGCGCAAAGGCGCAGTTTCAACAATGTCGCGCGTCGCGCAGAGGGTCATAGGATGGGGGCCATGGCCACGCTCGCGCGGCCATGGGATCTTGAGGTTCGCGCATGCCCACGACAAGCGTGGGCATGGCACCCAACGATGTATGGCACCCTACGATGCCCGACCGGCCACGATCTGCGCTGGCAAAGCCGATGCACGACACCATGGCCCCATTTTCCCGCAAGGGGGGAGTTCAAAATAGAGCCCCTTTCGCGCAAAATAGAGGGGTCGTTTTGCGATCCACCCGGGGAAGCCTGCACCGTGAGCAAGAAACGACCGCGACGCGTGGCCTTGGCCTTTCCGTCCTCCGTGCCCTGGATGGCCCAGTGCCTGCAGGGCATCGCCGCCTATGCGCAGCAGCGGGGCGGTTGGACCTTCGTCACCAGTCCGCCCACGCTGGGCGGGGCCGAGGAACTGGCCCTGACCGCCTATGCCCTGCGCCACTGGCCCGGCGACGGCGTGATCGCCGCCATCCACGATCCGCACGAGGCACGCGCGGCGCGCCGCCTGCGCATTCCCGTGGTCAATCTGTCCGGTGTCTTGCGGCACTGCGGTCTGCCGCGCGTGATGGTCGATCAGCAGGCCGTGGGACGCCTGGCCGCCGAACATCTCCTGGAGCGCGGGCTGCGGCGTCTGGCCTTTTACGGGCTGCGCGGGCCCTGGTATTCGCAACAGCGGCTGCGCGGCTTCCTGCAGCGCGCGGCCCAGGACCAGGTGCCCTGCGAAGTGCTGGAAGCGCCGCCCTCCAGCGACGCGCGCGCCTCATGGACGCGCCGTACGGCGTCCCTGGCGCAGTGGCTCAGGACGCTCCAGCCGCCGGTGGGCGTGTTGGCGGTCCACGACTATCGGGCGCGCGTGCTGGTCGACGAATGCCTGAATCTGGGCCTGCGCGTGCCGCACGACGTGGCCGTGCTGGGCGTGGACAACGACACGACTGTGTGCGAGTTCTGCCCGCCCACGCTGAGCAGCATTTCGCGCGGGCCGTGGCAGGTGGGCTACGAGGCGGCGGCGATGCTGGAGCGCCTGATGGCCGGCCGGCGCGCCCCGGCGGCCGACCTGCTGCTCGCGCCCGAAGGCGTGGTCGCGCGGCGCTCGACCGAGACGGTCGTGGTGGAGAACGCGCACGTGCGCGAGGCGATCCAGTTCATGCACGATCACCTGGGCGAGTCGTTCACGGTGGAGCAGCTCGTGCAGCAGGCGGCCGTTTCGCGGCGCCTGCTGGAGAAGCGGTTCCGGCAGCACCTGGACTGCACGCCGCGCGAGTACCTGTGCCGGCTGCGGATCGAGCGTGCCAAGCAGATCCTGGCCGGGGCTTCGAAGCCGCGCGTGCCGGATCTGGCGCGTGCCTGCGGGTTTGCGGACGCCAAGCGGTTCCGGCTGGCCTTCCACCGCCTGGTGGGCCTGTCGCCGATGCGCTACCGCCGCTCGATTCTGCGAAGCCCTGGTTGAGCCCGGCCTGCGCTGCGTGGCACCGGTTCTTGAACCGGTGGGGCGTAGCCCCCAGAGGTCTGTGCAGCCCGCAGGACGCGTCCGCAACGCCGGGTAGCACCGGTTCTTGAACCGGTGGGGCGCAGCCCCCAGAGGTCTATGCAGCCCGTAGTGGCCAGCTTTCAGCGTTCAGCCCTCAGCTTTCAGCCGGGTAGCACCGGTTCTTGAACCGGTGGGGCGCAGCCCCAAGAGGTCTATGCAGTTCGTAGGACGCGTCCGCGACGCACCATGGCCAGCTTTCAGCGTTCAGCCCTCAGCATTCAGCCGCAGGGGGCGCAAATCCGCAGGACCAGCCGTCGCTATACTCTTGCGAGCGATACCCGACGGTCGTACAATGCCTTCGGAAGCACAGGAGCTCTCGCGCCGCCACGAGCACTTCGACCACGCCCGAGGTCGGCTGAGCCCCCTGGCGACTTCTGGTCTGTTGATCGCAGAGGACGTGTGATGAACATAAGGCCTTTGACCGTGTGGAGGCTCTCGGTTCTGGCCATCGGGATTCCCTTGGCCTACGTAGTGCTCTTCTGGACGTGTCCTTCTTATTGGCACACACATGAGTCTCGCGAATGGCACAACCTGTACAGGCTGCAAACCGCATTCTCCCTTTATGGCTATGAGCACGGGGAGGTGCCCGCTGGAACATTGCAGGATGGACTGGAAGCACTGCGGACCTCGGCGATCTGGGAAGATCAGCTCAAATTGTTCTTGGAAGGCAACCCCGCCGTGTCCGGAAAGGACATCTGGGGCAGAGACCTCTACTATCAGCGTGTGAGTGCCAGTGAGGCGGTGCTGCGGAGCTTCGGCCCTGACGGTCGCGACGACGCCGGAGGGGGAGATGATATTGAGTTTCGAATTGACATCATTCCCGCCGAGACCGCGCAGAGCCAAGACGGTTCGCAGGGTGGCACCGGTTCCAGAACCGGTGCCACTTGCGCGAAACCGGATTCATGATGCCGTGTGGTGCCGGAGTCACCGTGCCAACAATGGTTGAGACACTACTCTCGAAAAGGCGACAGTGATGAGGCGGAGTGTTCTTGGCTGGTCGCTCGCAGTCGTTGGAGTTGTTTGGTCGCACGCGCTCATGCTTTACGTAGGAGTCACCAAGAACTACGACCGTCAAGACTCGCTTTGGGAGTGGTCGTTTTGGATAGCGTTCATCATTCTCTGCTGTGGAATACTTCTTGTGATCCCTGATGTACTCTGGGCCATCCGATCACAGATGAGAACGAAAGCACACCACGAGGGCCAGGAGC
>CALARR010000225.1 GCA_937889015.1 uncultured Planctomycetales bacterium
GGTCAGCCGCCTTGCTCCAAGGGCGATGGACCTCGTGACGGACACAAATCGAAGAGGCGGCCCTTGGCACCGGAGCCCCCGATGGATCGACAGGGCGAATAGGGTCGAGGCAATTGAGTGTCGGATGTGTGATGCGCTAAGGGCGACCAACGGGATAGCTCTCAAAGCGGGCTTCCGTTGGTCGCTCTGCATTCTTGAGACGAGCAAGAACCGAGATTCCCACCTGGCAGGACCAGCCCTGCCTGGCGGCACGCGACAGGACGCCGCTCATGGTCCCTGCGCGCTCGATCACCGCGATCACGGGTCACGTTCTGTTCGGTTGCGGGCCCGTTGTTGAGCGCGCCGCAACGCGTCGAGCATACTGCTCTCGCCAGCCTGGGGCTGCACGCCGGTCTCTGAATGGTTGGCCGGCTTGTCATCGTCGGGCGGCGGCTGCTCGGCGAACTTAGGCCATCGATCCGTGTGCGCCGGCCCTTGCGCCGATGGCTCCTTCGCGACTCGTGCCGGCCCGGTTCTACGCTTGAAAAGGGCGGAGATCCCACCTGAGGCAGGCTCGGCCGCCTTGGGTCGCAGCCGGCCAGGCAACCTCCATCGGATGGACAGAAGACCTGTGCGCCGCTGGACGACTTCCAGCAGAAATGCGGTCACGGCCGCCAGCAGAAGATAAGACGCCAGCGGAACCAATCGCGGCCGTTTGGGTACGTCCTTCCAGACCTCGCCCAGATTCAATCGTTCGCAACCGCCGGTAGAACGGGCCATTTGCTCCAGCGTGCCCACGTCCTCTCGTCGCCGCTGCGGCAGGTACTCGGGCGAGTACGGCAGGCACACGGGGGCCAGGAGCGTCTGTCCCAATTCTGGCACGACCACGTTCGTCAGCACCGTCTGGCCGCCCGTGAGCGGGATCTCTCCCAACAACGTGTCCGCCGACGACCAGCGCATGCGGGTCGTTGTGGAGGCGGCCGCCTCGCCCGGTCGGGCGGACAAGACGGCGAGTTCCGGCAATCGTGTGAAGGGCGCCGTTTCGCGCGCGGGATCCAAGTGCAGTTCCACCCGGCAGATCCCGTTCCTGAGTTCTTGCGTGGCCACCACATTCCGCCCCAGGTCTTGCGGCCTGCCGGCCGCCCAGCGCGCCAGCGACGTGAAGAACTCGCCCGCATGCTTCCAACCCGCGATCGGACCCGTGTATTTCCCGTCGGCCTCGCCTGTATAGCACATGGCTCGTCCCAAGCCTGCCTGCCAGGAGGCCACGATGGGCGCTTGGTACTCATCGGCCGAGACGACCGCCAGATTGGCTCCCGGCCGCAGATAGCACAGGTTATATCCGCCGATGTTGGGGAACTCGCCCAGTGCCTGCCGCAGGATCGAAACCAGACCAGCGGTGGCTTGGATCTGGACCGGGTCCTCCAGAAACGCGCTCCGCGCAACCAGGAAGGTGTCTTGCGCGAACAACCGGGGCAGTTCCTGGGCCACGTCCGTGAACATGCATTGTCCCCCGCCGCGCCGGGCGATGTCCTTCAACAGGTCGGCGTCACGGTCGCTTTCGCTGCCCAATCCGATGACGCTGATCGTGATGCCGGCCTTCACGCACTTGTCCACCAGACCCTTGTAGCTGCCAGGTTCTTCGCTGTCGGCCGCATCGGCGAACAGCAGAATGTGCTTGGTGCCGGCCTGAGCCGGTGCGATCATCCGCGCGGCGGCGGCCAGCGCTTCGTAAATGAAGATCCCACCCCCGGCCGAATCGATCCGCAGAATACGGTTCCGCAGTGACGCCTTGTCGGCCACCTCCGCGAGCGGGAGGATCTCGTGCGGCACACTGTCGACGGCCAGGCAGCCAAACTGGTCCAACGCGCCCAATGCCTCCAGCACCTCGGCCGTGGCCAGGTTGGCCAGGTCCATCTTGGCTCGCCCGCCAGGCACGGGCAGGGCCATGCTGCCGCTGCGGTCCAGGGCCACGACAATCGCCAGCGAGAACTTGCGGTGCTCCCGCCGCAATTCCATCGACACCGGCAGGACCGGCTCCAGGGGACTACGGTAGTACCCACCGGGACCGTAGGAATCTTTCCCGCCGGTGAGCAGCAGCCCGCCGCCCTGCGCCACCCACGCCGCCAGGTTTTGCATGCCCACGTGTCCCAGTCGGCTGGCCGGCGTGTTTTCCAGCACTACGGCCGAGTAGCCGGCCAGGTCCTCGAGCGTCCAGCGGCATTCGGAAGCCGCCAGCGCCTTGGTCTGCAAACCGCCGCCGGCCAGCAGGCGGGAAAGACCGCTGCCGCCTGTCGGCGTTACGCACAGCACCGGCCGCGAGCCACGCACTCCGACCAGCAGTCGGGCACGATTGTTCTCGGGCACGGGATCGCTCCCCGGGCCTTGTACCTTCAGCAGGTACTCGCACACGCCCTGCTCCACGCCCCTGTCGCGAAAGACCAATCGCGTCGTGCCGGATCGCACTGCCTGCGTGCCGCGGGCAATGACCTGCGTACCGCGGAGCAATTCGTAGCTCACCGCCTGCGCCAGCGGCGAATCGAGCCACGCCGTGATCATGAACGATTCGCCAGGCAAGACGGACTCCGGGCCCTGAATGCCCTGCACGGCCAGGTCGCCCGACCTGGGCCGCTCCATCGTCCGGTAGTCGATGGCCACGCCGGCCGCGGCCGCGCGCGCCACGGGACCGGCAATCTCCCGGCCGGTCCACTGGCCGTCGGAGAGCACCAGGATTCGCCCCGGCTCCTCCGCACCCACCAGAGACAACGCCAGGTCCAGGGCATCGGCCAGGTGCGATGCCTCGCTGCCGACTTCGGCCGAAAAACCGCCAAACTTCCCCGCCTGCGGCGATTGCTCCACGGCGGCGGTCTCGGCAAACGAGACCACGGCCAGTTTGTCGCCGGAAGGCATGGCCGAGTGCACCAGATCCGCCGCCTCCCGCTGCAGAGCCGCCGCGCCCGACGGCATCGACAAGCTGCGATCGGCCACCAGCACCAAGGTGCCGCAACGCGCCGGCAGCCACACGCTCAGACCGCACAACGCCAGCAGCAACAAGGTCCAAGCCGCGCAGCGCAACCCCAGCAACACTCGCGAAGGCAATCGCCACAGCCACAGCGACATGGCCAGCGGAACCACCAGGACCAGCCAGAATGGATCGGCCAGGGTCATCGGTTCGGCTCCCCCGATTCGCGCGCAACTACGGCCATTTGTGCCGCCATCAGGCCCAGGGCCGCCAGCAGGAACAGCCACCGCAGGCTGGCTTGGCGATCCTGGTGCGCCGCCGATCGATTCCAATGGCCCCAGCGGCCCGATCCGCAGTGCGTTAGATCCGATTCGTCGCCACAGACGGCGTTACAGGAGAACGCGTGTTCGGCCTGCAGCGCGCGCACCGTATGCCGACCGACCTGATCGGCCAATACGGCCACCTCCCGCCCGCGCACCGTCAACTTGCGCGCCGTCTTCGCGGGCAAAAGGACCTCGATCTGCTGGGCCTCCTGGGGCAGCACAACCTTGACAGTCTGCCCCAAGCGGACGTTGGCCGCGCTCACCCCCGGCAGCCCATTACGCCGCCATTGGACCAGATTGTCGAACAGGATCGGCCAGTCCGGCGTGTCCTGGAGGTTGGAGGCCTCGCCCACGAAGCTCATCTGCAATCGCCGCCGTCCGCCAATCTCCTCCCGCTCGCTCAGCAGCGGCACATCGCCGGCCATGACGATCGGCAAACCGCTCAACCCCGCGCCAGGCGAAGCCGACCAAACGACGCTCGCCAGGGAGAGCCCCTTGGCCAAGTCGCGATTACGGTCGATCACGAATGGGCCGGCGTAGGCGGCCGTGTCCGTGGCCCCGAGGATCTCCATCCGCCATGCGTCACCCTCCAGCGCGCCGTACTTGTCGCAGATTATCAACTCCGGCCGCTCGCCCGCCACCACGGCCTGTCCGGTCGCCTCCAAGGCGCGCACCACCGCGCGCCGCAAATCGGCCCCCGAAACGTCCACCCGCACGCGCACAGGTTTGGCCGATTCGGGCAAGAGCAGCACCTCGTTGTCAATCTCCAGGGCGTCGCCGTCGAGCGTGGCACGCAAGGCCGGCGCTCCGGCCGGCAGGCTCACGAACACCTGCCGGGTGCTGCCGGCCTCCAGTTCCAGAAGACGGATGCGGGGCGCGGCAAGGTGGCCGCCCTCCAGGGTCAAACGACTCTTGCTGGGCGAAGTGCCGAAGTGGGTCACCTCTAGCAGAACGCGCTCCTGATCGCCCGACCGGTTGCGCGTGGCCGTGGTGAAGGCCCAGTTGTCCCGTTTCTCGCCACAGGCCCACCACTGCGTCTGGCCATGGCTGAGATCCAACTTCGGATCGTGATCGGTGAGGACCAGGATGCGTGCCGTGGGGCCGCCCACTTCCGCCGCTAAGGCCAGGGCCGCCACCAGGTCGGCTCCCGGAGCTTGGCAGGTCCACAAACGCAGGGCTTGGGTGCTGTGCGCCGGGCCACGCAGGGGTTCACCCAGCAGACGAGGCTCAACGCCCGCCAGAATGAACCGCACCAGGTAGTCGTTCTGGCGCAGTTCGGTGGCCAGGGCGGCCTCGGCCTGGCTGCGCGCCGAAGTGGAACCTTCGCGGACGTGGGCCAGCATGGAGTAGGAGTCATCAAGCACGACCACCAAGGGCCGTAGCGTATCGCGCTGCCGCAGCGCCGGCCCGGCGGCGGCAGTCACCAGGCCCGCGATCGCCAGCAGCTCCAGGAAGAAGGTGAGTGGAGTCTGCAGGCGGTGCAGAATCCGCCCGCCATGGCGCGGTGCGCGGTGATCGACCCAGAATGCGAGGTTCGACACCACGGCCCGCCGCGAACGCCCGCGCAGCCAATAGACGGCCGCCAGGAGCGGCAGCGTCCCCAGCCCCAGCAGCATCAGTGGCGACGTGAAAAGCATCGATCGGCCCGTTATCGTTCTCGGCTTCCGCCGCGATCACACGGTCAGAAGTCCCGCTTCCACCAGCACAGACAGATCCCAGTTCCGGCAGAGTTCCTCGGCGATCAGCGGCACGAACACGGCGCCCACTTGCCGGGCAGCACGCCGCCAGTTGTCGCGGTGCCGTTGCAGATTGTGGCGGTATCGGAGCAGGGCGCTTTCATCGAGGAAGAACTCCTCGCCGCCGCCCGTCTCGCTGTCGACCAGGCGCATGTTTCCACGCGGTGTGGGGGCCGCGTCCTCCGCCGCCAGGATCTGAAGCACGTAGACGGCCGCCGCCCGATCGCTCAACGCCGTGAGCAATTCGCGCGGCTCGCCCACCCACAGCAGATCGCTGAGCAGCACGCGCAGGCCTTGGGCGCGCCACCGCGGCGGCAGCGCGCGCAACGCGTCCGGCACGCTTTCCTGGGAGTCGAACGCCAGCCCCTGCCAGGAAAGCGGCGACTCGTGGCCATCGACCAGCGTCCGGCAGCCGTGCCCGCTGAGATACAGATGCCGCGAATGCCCCGCGTTGTCCGCCGCCGTCGCCAACGCCGCGGCCAGGGCCACGCAGGCCCGGCACTTCTCCGTCCCTGCCAAGGCCATGGATCGCGAACCGTCGATCAGGATGTCCAAATGCGGGCAAACCTCCTGGCGATACAACCTGACGATCATCTTGTCGCTGCGCGCGTAAGCCGACCAGTCCAGGCGGCGCAGGTCGTCGCCCGGTTGATACTCTCGGTGATCCATGAATTCCAGGCTCTCGCCGGCCAGACGCCCCAACTGCGCTCCCGCCGTGCCTTGGGGCGCGCGGCGCAGGGCCGCCAGGCGGTAACGTGCTCCCGTCTGTCTGCCTTCCGCCAGGAATGGAACCATGGAATCGGTCATGGGGCTGCGCCCGTCGCTGGGTCGCTACCGTCGCCAGCGGCCGTGGTTGGATTTCCCTCGGTCGACACGCGGACAGCATGATAGGGCGTAAAACGCCGAAACTGGCCGAGCATCCACGCCAGGCCGCCCCACACGCCCACGCAGAGCCAGGCTGCGATCAGCACAGGCGCAGCCGCCTTAGCGGCATCGTCATCCGTGGCCAGGACCATGGGGCTTGCCAGCAGGCACCAGGAAGGTTCTTCGAACCGGTCGCTGGAAAGCAGAAAGGCGGTAAAGTAGGGAACCAACCACACGCCTACGCCCACGAAGATCGCTGTGGCCGCCACATTGATCGGTGCCACGCTGCGCAGCACCGTAACCCGCAGCACGGCCGCCGTCAGGCAATAGCACAGGGCATAACCGAACACGAAGGACGTCGTACCGCAGAGGTTCTCGAAGCTGGTCGTGGCCAGCCCCATCTGCCCAACCCAGAGCCTCGCCGTCACGGAGGTGATTCCATACAGCAGGACGCACCACAGCACTCCTCCGGCCGAACCGGTGTAGAACACGAACGCCACCAGTCGCAGCAAGGGATGGCGTGGAATGCGCTGTCGTACGCGCGCGCTCCATGCGTCGCGCTCGCCCAAGGCCGCCACCATCAAGACCGCAAACGCGGCGCCGCTGCAAACCACCCAGGACTCGATCGGCCACGGAGTCCTCTCCCAGTGGGACAATGCGATCATCAGGATGCCCACTAGCATCCAACTGCCCGTGATGTACAAACGCGGCACGAACATCCGGTTGGAGGACCTGGGACTCAAGAGGCACACCGACAGGACGTACAGCAGGCCCAGTCCCAGCCCGGCGATCAACAAGGTGATTCCGTATTCGCTCCAGTCCATGTGGCTGAAGACCATCCCTGTGCCGAACATCAGTACGCTCTGCGACAAGGCGGTCGCCACCACGGCCAGATAGAGGAGGCCCAGCAGCGCGCCAAGGTCCACCACACCGCGTATGAACCAGCTCCCGGAAACCGCGCCGGCGAAGACTCCCAAGCCGTTGGCCACGGCGCAGAACAGGAATCCGTGGGCCAACAGAAAGAAGATCGTCGGCAGGTCGACGCCGCGCAGCAGGTAGGTCAACGCTATGAAGGGCATGCAGACGCTGAACATCAGCAGCGTCAGGGCCATGGCCGTCAGGTACTTGCCCCGCACAATCGCGCCCGGTGAGATCGTGGTCACGAACAACAGGTCGAGATTCGTGTCGTTGCGCTCCAACGACAGCCGAATTCCCGTGTACAGCGGCACAAAGGCGATGCACGTCAACAGCAGAATGGTTAGCAGGCCCCCGCACACGTCCCGGCCGCCATGACTGCTGGTGGCCGCCTCCGGTGTCATCGCCAGGTAGCCGCCCACAATTCCCAAATCGATCAGCAGAAAGATCAGCAGCACGCCGATCACCCAGCGGCTCTGCACGGCCTGGCGAAACTCCTTGACCGCGACCGGGTTCACCCAATCGCCCGCCCTGGCCCACGCCAGGAACCCGGCCCCTTGCGATCGCTGCCCGCCGGGGCCGCCCGGCGCGGCAGGCGCGTCGCACCGTCCCGAGACCGGTTCCCACGCCCTGTTCACTGCACTTCTCCCTTGGTCACGTTCATGAACACGTCTTCCAGATCGATCTGCCGCTGGCGGAAATCCGTGATGCGGAAGCCCTTGGCGACCAGGTGCGCGAGGATGTCGCAGTGGATCTCCTCGTCGCCGTCGGTCTGGATCTCGACCACCTCGCCGACCACGCGCGCTTCGCGGACCGCGGGCACCTGCAGCAACTCCTTGTGCAACGCCGCAGTTTCCCCCTTGATCCGGATGGCCACCGTGCGCCGTGCCGACCCGCCGGCCAGGATCTGCTCCATCGGCCCGGCACGCAGGATCTTGCCCTGCTCGATGATCACCGCGCCGTTGCAGATTTCGGCCAGCTCGGTGAGGATGTGGGAACTGATGAGGATCGCCTTGCCGCGATCGGCCAGGACCCGCAACAACTCGCGCAGCTCGATCCGGGCCCGGGGGTCCAATCCTGCCGCCGGCTCGTCCAACACCAGCACCGGAGGATCGTGCACAATCGCCCGCGCTAGGCTCACGCGCTGCTTCATTCCTTTGGACAAGGCGCGCAAGAACTTGTCGCGAATGCCGCTGAGATTGGTGAACTGTTCCACGGAATCCACCACCCCCCGCCGCTTCACGCCGCGCAGCCCGTAGGCACGCGCAAAGAAATCCAGGTATTCGTGTACCGTCATGTCGCGATGCGCAGGCAGCGTGTCGGGCATGAAGCCCACGCAGCAGCGAGCTTTCTCCGGGTTGTCGACCAGCGATACGCCGTTGATGTACACGTGTCCTTCGGTCGGGTCGTCCAACGTGGCCAGAATCCGCATCGTGGTCGTCTTGCCGGCGCCATTGGGACCCACAAAGCCGAAGACGTTTCCCGCCGAAAACTCGAACGAAATGTCGTCCACGGCGCGGGTCGTGCCGAAATAGCGCTTCAGATGGATGACTCTAACGTCCATCTTCCTGTTCCTTGCAGATCCCATACACGATGGCCAGCGAGTCTTCTGACTCTGTGCCCGCCAGGCTCGCCCCCACAAACGGCGACCGCTGGAGATAGGCGATGTACGTGCCCGGTGCGAGCTTCGCGCCCGGGCTGGATTCGTGCCCTGCGGCGTTCAGGCCCGCCAGCAAGCCCTGGTGATAGAACAACTCCCGCACATAGGTCGTGGGTCGCCGGCTCTCGGGGCGGACCTCTGTGGCGGCCAGGGGCCGTTGCGCGCCGGCCGGAATACCGCGTCCCTCAAAGACATGCCCGGCTGCGTCGGCCACATACAGACGCTGAATATCGGCTCCCAAGGCGTTCAGTACCGCCAGTCCTCCATCGGCCTGCTGCGTGATCGTCAGCCGTTCGCGCCGGTCTTCGTTCTTGCGGAACTGGAAATAAGCCGCCGAGCGCGCATTCACCCATCCGGAAGCCAGGTGCTGATCGCCGGTCCAGTCCACGACGCGCAGGCCGCTCGCCAGCCGTGGACCAAACATGTCCTGCCGCTCGGTCAACAAGGTGGCGTCGGTGTCCTGGCTGAAGTGTGGGCCGGACGCCGGTGTCAAGGGACAATAGTACGAGATACAGCCGAACGTGGTTGCGCGGTGACTGCGTTCGTCGAGCAGCGTCACGCTCGCCGTCCGGCCATGTCCCGTCCAACCTTCCGACACCAGCGAATAGCCGAAGATCACCAGGCAGGTCAGCAACGCGAGGGCCGGTACGTTCCACCACAGCCAGACCCGCCGTTTGTACCGCGACAGCAGCCACAAGTTGGCCGGCCCAATGCCCACGCTGAACAGCAGCACCAGCAGAAACAATCCGCGCACGGGAACGACCGTCTCGGCGACCAGCAGGCCGTACAGGTTGTTCGGCGGTGCGTCCAGAGGCTGATATCTCTCTTTCGGCAACTCGGTCAGTTTCGTGTAGGTCGCTCCCCAATCGGCACGGCTACCGCGGAGGGTGGCCACCGCAAACCCCAGTCCCACGGCATACACGCCGTCGCGATCCGCAAACCCGCCCTGTGCAAAGGGAGCCGGCACCTGCTTGGCATGCACCACCAACGTGCCGCCGCACTCCAGGTAGCGGCGCAGGGCCAACTGCACCTCTGGCGGCATCTGGGCCACGTCCTGTTCCGTCACCACGACCACGTCGAAACCGGAGTAGCCCAGCCAGTTGGGGCTCCACTGGCCCACCGGCAGCTCGCTCCGTAGAAACGTGAAGCGGTCGTCTTCCGTCTCACCGCTTCTCGGGGCGCTCTCGCTCGATGAACCAGACTCCTTCTCCAGCGGCCTGATCCCCATCCCGTCGCGGAATTCCAGCGGCACGCCCCGGCTCAGCAATACCGCTGCCCGGCGATCGTCGGGGCGGTAATGGTATCGCGGTTCGTACAGACTCGCGACCGGAATACCCGTCGGCGGACCCTGCCCCTGGACCTGCACGGTCAGAACCCGGCGTGCGACGCGCTCGGGTGGCTGATACAGCGACACCAGCAACTGTTGTCCCTGCGCCGCGTGCACCGTCCGCATCGCCAACACGCCGTGGTTGTCCCACGCGTTCTCGATCTGGGGATAGGACAAATGCACGACCTGTTCAAGTTGCGAGTGGTTCTTCAGTTGCACGCGGTATTCGGTGTAGCCGTGGTCGATGCCCCAGGCCCTGCCCGAACGACCGTCGGCGCTGGGCAACGGCAAAACCTGGACCTCGATCGGCCCCACGCGTTCCCCGCCGCTGGTCTTCGCCGGATCGAGTCCGACCACCATCGAGACCAGCCCAGCGGCGAACAGCCAGAAGGTCCTGCTCACGCCCGGTTCTCCTTCTCCGTCCGCGCCAACTGCACGTCGGCCGGCAGGTTCAAGCCCGCCTCGTCCAACGCGTCCAACAGGCCTTGCACAATCGCCACTTCGTTGACCTGGTCCAGACGGGCCTTGTAGTTCAGGATCAGCCGGTGATTCATCACGGCCGCCGCCACCGCGCGCACGTCCTCAAAGCCCACGCTGGGCCGGCCGGCAAGCAAAGCATAGGCCCGCGCCGCCTCGGCCATGGCAATGGCCGCGCGCGGACTCGCCCCATAACTGACGTATCCCGAAACCTCCGCGGTGGCTTCCGCACTGCCCGGATGGCTGGCCGCCACCAGCCGCGAAATATAGCGCGCTACGGCCCGCGGCAGATACATCCGCTCCATCACCCCGAACAACCGCGACAACTCCTCAGCCGAGAGCGGTTGGTCCGGCACGGGCGGTTCGCCGCGGCGACGCGTGGAAATGATGTCTTCCAGCACGTCCACCGATACGTCGCTGACGTTCAACTTGAACAGAAAGCGATCCAGTTGGGCCTCGGGCAGCGGGTAGGTCCCCTCCAACTCGATCGGGTTCTGGCTGGCCAGCACAAAAAACGGCTCCGGCAGCATGCGCGTATGGCCCAGCAGCGTCACGGACCGCTCCTGCATGGCCTCCAACAAGGCCGACTGGGTCTTGGGACTGGCGCGGTTGATCTCGTCGGCCAGCAGGATGTTGGTGAACACCGGACCATGGTGAAACGTCATCTCCCGCACGCCGCCCGCGGTATCACGCAGCATGTGCGTGCCCAGGATATCGCTGGGCATCAGGTCCGGCGTGAATTGCACGCGCCGAAATTGCACGTTCAGGATCTGCCCCAAGGCCTTGATCATGGCCGTCTTGCCCACGCCGGGCAGGCCTTCCAAGAGGATGTGGCCGCGGCTGAGAATCCCGGCCAACACCATCCGGTGCAACTCGCTCCGCCCCAGCAAGACCCGGTCCAGTTGGCTCAGAATCCGCTTGGCCAGTTCACCTGCCGCCGCCAATTCCTCAGGTGACAGCAATGATGGTTGCAGTGTCTGAGTGGTCATTTGTGTCCTCGCTCAAAGTAGCGTCGCACCGTCTGGCCGTGTTCGGGGAGGATGGTCTGCGTGCGCGCCTCGCCGCCGCCGGCTTGGGCGGTTCCTAAGACGCCTCCGGATGAGCCGTCTCCCGGCTGCTCGCGCCTGGGATCCGCGGTGCTGATGCCAGCCAATCGGCTCTCCTTCAACGACGCCACGGCCCCCGGCGGCAGCACTTTCTCCTTGAATGCGGCGTCTTCCGCTTCGACGCCCTGGGACCAGGTCATGGCGGCGTCGCCCCGACCGCGGCTGATGCCACCCCGGCCAGGCCCTTGACACGCGTGCAGCAACTCGGCCAACTGCTGGCTGTCCTTGCATTCGCCCAGGGCATCGATCAGAGCCGCCTGGTCGCTCTGTCCAGCCTGATCGCAACGGCCCAATTCAGCCACGTCCACGAGTCGCGCCTCGACCAGCCTGGCAAGCTTGCCACGTTCGCACGCCTGGCAGTGCCGCAGGGCCTCCGACAGTTCCCGGAGTTGTGCCTCGCTCAGGTTGCCTTGCCGGCAGGCCGCCAGCAATTCCTCGGAAAGGCCCTCGGCCAACGAGCGGCTTTCGGCGGCCGCCTGGTCGACCATCTGCCCCAAGGCCTTCATCGCCTCGCTGAGCTGCTGGGCGTCCATCTGGCTCTGCGCCTTCTGCAGGGCTTCCGCCAAGGCTTGTGCGCCGCCGCTGAACTCGGCTTGCTGGATGGCCTTCTCCGCCGCTTCGGCCGCCGCCTTGCCAAACGATTGCTCCAGATGATCGATGGATTCCAGCAACTTGGCCGGATCGCGCGCCAGGGCTTCCTGGGACGCACGCTGCAAGTCCCTTTCCAGCACTTCGGCCTTGTCCGGCGGCACGATCTGTTCTTGTGTGAGCACCTGCAGTTGCTCCGACAGCTTCTGCACCTCGCTGCCCAACTGCAGGCCGCGCTCCACCACCGGAAGATAGCGATCCGGCAACAGAAACGCCGCACCCAAAAAGAGCACGCTGCTCGCCAAAAGCAGCCACGGACGCCGCGAGCGCCATTGCAGCCTCGGTATCGGCACGCGCTCGATCCGCGGAGACCACGCTCCGATGTCCAGGTCGCCCGCCGTCATCAGCAGCCCGCCCAAGGCCCCGTGCCCGTCCAAAGAGGCTCGCAGGACCGCGGCCGACGGCAAGCGGCGCAGGCCTTGAAACGCACCGGCCACGATGGCCACCGCCACTCCCAGCAGCCCCCACAGCAGCACGCCGCGTTCGACCAGCAACACAGCGCGCAACGCCACAACCACCCCTGCCCAGACCATGATCCAGGCAAACAGAAACCGCAGGCACGCGCGGAGCACCAAGATCCCTGCCAGACGTAGCCGCAGCCGGCGCACGGTCCTCAAGCCCGTCCCTCTTGATTCCTGTCCGGCAAATACACCGCCGGCGATGGGCCGCAGCCCAGTTCTCCCGGCCTCGGGCGCATGGGGCGGGCTCAGCGGCAATACACCCATTGGAGATGGCTCGATTGAGGAGTAGCTCGGACCGCGCTGTGATTCTAGCCCGAAGTGAGGAGTATCGCAAGGATTTGGGGCACCGCACGCCGCCGCGACCACGCGTGGTGCCACCTTGTCACGCTTCGGATCGGGTGCGTGCTTCAGTCTAGCTCGATCTACGGGGTGCGAAAAAAACGCACAACAAATTGTTTGCGAAAACGACGCACGGGAATTGACAGTCCCTCAGCAATCAGGGAGAAACATGATCGAACCGTGCGCACGTACGGGATTCCTCCGCCGCCGCATGGACCTACAGCGTGTGGCCTCGCGCTGCTCTCGGCGTGCCCACGCGCGGGAACGCACGTGCCTGGTCCTATCGATTGAGTGGGCAGCAGATGTCGGCGTGTCAGTCTGGGGAACGACCGTGTCGGATCCTGGTTGCTGAGGATACTCCCGACAGCCGCCGGCTGCTGGAACTGATTCTGGCCGGAGACGGAGTCCAGGTGGAGACCGCTTGTCAGGGGCAGGAAGCCTTCGACAAAGCGCTCCACAGCCATCAGGCGGGGATTCCCTTCGACTTGATCGTCATGGACATGGAAATGCCCGTGCTCAGTGGCTATGACGCCGTGCAACGTCTGCGCGCGGCGGGCTACCGCCAGCCGATCATTGCCCTCACGGCGCATGTCTTGGCCGGTGATCGCGAGAAGTGCCTGGCCGTGGGGTGCGATGCCTACGCGGTCAAGCCGATCGACCGCCAGACGCTCTTGAGCCTGGCGGGGCAGTACGTGCACATGGGCGAGTCATCGACCCCGGCGGCATCACAGCCACGGGCCGGCGATTCCTTGATCGGCGCGCTGAGCGAGGCCGATCGGCGTCAACTCCTGTCCTCGTTTTCCGAGAGCCTGCGCCAGCGCGCGGAACAGTTGGAGGCCGCCGCGCTGGCTAACGACCTCCCCCAGATCATTTATCTAGCGCACGCCGTACACGGCTCCACCCCGCTGTTCGGCCTGGAGCAGATTTCGACGGTGGCCGGGCAATTGGAGCAACTGGCTCGCGGGGGCGCTTCCAGCCAGGAAATCCGGCAATGGGCCGGCGACGTCAGCCACATGTGCCGCGAGGCGGCCGAAGCCATAACGCCTCGGCCGAACAGCGCCAACTGAGTCCGACCACGGCCCTCTTTTTCACCGGCCTTGTGCCGGCTGAGCGCGCCTCCGCTCGCCGCGCTAGCGGTTCACCACGGGCCGGCGCATGAGGCAGGACCAGCCCAGATAGCCTTCGCTGCGGTTGGGGCTCTCAAAGCGGAACGGACGTAGATCCACCATCTCGAACAGGCGTCCCAGTTCCCAGCGGATCTCGTCTTCAGATACCTGGGGAGGACCGCCTTCGGCCGTCTCGCCCGTCGCCCCCGCCAAGGTCAGATAGTAGGAACCCGGTTCGGTGACCCACCACAACAGGTCCAGGAATCGCTCCAAGGCGAAACGTCGCACAAAGTGATAGAAGCCCACATCGTAGACGAACTGAAAACGCCCGGCGTTCTTGGCGAACTCGAACACGTCCCCCCGCACAAAGCGAATCAACGCGTTGTGCTGCTCGCAACGCAGACGCGCCCGCTCGATCGCCAGGGGCGAGGCGTCGATGGCTGTGATCTCATGCTTGCGCAACGCCAGATGCACGGCGTTGGCCCCCGTTCCACAGCCCAACTCCAAGGTCCTGCCCGGACGAATCGGACCCTCCTCAATCACGCGCACAAACTCGGAAGACGGCCGGCCGATGTCCCACGCCGGATTCCCCATGCGGTACATCTCGTCCCATTCCGCCAGCGAGATGGCATCCTTCTTCTTGGGCCGCGGGGGCGCGACCGGACTCTTGTCGGACGGGATGGCTGCTTCGTCGGATGACATGGGCTATCTGATCGAGTTACAGAAATGAGTCGTTGTAGGCCCTCGCGGCCAGAAGCGGCAGCCCCTCTGCCGTGACGACGGGACGGCCACCGCCTGGCACCGCATCATGGGGGATCACACCTGCCCCAGGCCGCGTGATGCGGAGGGTCGCTCCGCTAACCGGGTGGACCCACGAACCTCTAGTCTGGGCCATCAGGACCCGTTTTGCAAGGACTTGCCGACGAGGGACCTGTAATTTATTGCCCCTCAGATAGATAATGCAACGAGGGCGACCAGCGGGAGCCCGGCTTCGCGGTACAAAGGCCATCCTCGTGTTGCATTCCTTTTCTGAAGATCAATAGCATTACGGCGACCTGCGACCCCGGACTCTGGCCGGTCAGAGAAGTTGTGCCGTCGCTATCGCACCCGATATCCCAGGGCTCGGCCTCCCGGCTTGCTCGATCTGAGACGCAATCCTCCGGCGTGAAAAACAGCCTCGCTGCACAGAATGAAGCCCCATGCGACTCCTGGGCGTTACCGATCTGCACGATAACCACACCGCCTTGGCCCGCATCTTGCAGCAGGCCGGTCCGGTCGACGTGATCCTCTTGGGCGGTGACCTCACGAACTTCGGCGCGCCCGGCGATGCCAAGCGGCTGATGGACCTGGTCCGGCCGTCGGGCGCCCGGGTCCTGGCCGTGGCCGGCAACTGCGACTCGATGGACATCGAGCAGTGGCTGGTCGACCAGGACTTGTCGCTCTTCTGCCGTGGGACCGTCGTCGAAGACGTGGGCTTTCACGGTCTGTCGGCAATGCCCCCCTGGCATCCAGGGATGTACCACTTCACCGAGACCGAGTTGTCTCAGAGCCTGCAGATCGGCTATGGGCAGATTGCCGGGACGGCGTGGCACGTGGTGCTGTCGCACCCGCCGCCGCGCGCCACGCATGTCGATCGCACCCAACGCGGTCAGAACGTGGGCAGCACGGCCCTCCGCGACTTCATCGACCGAGTGCAACCCCATCTCGTCGTCTGCGGACACATCCACGAAGGGCGAGGTGTGGAGTGCATCGGCCGCACGCAGGTCGTCAACTGTGGCGCAGCCGTCGCCGGCAGCTACGCGATCATCGAGATCGGTGAACAGATCCACGTGGAACTGCGTAACGCACAATGACCATCCGTGGCCGGACCTGTCCATCGACTTGGCGTTTGTTGAAGCGGGCAATCCAGGGAGGATGGCGCGTCTCGGGTCACGGCCAGCCCCGGAAAACTCGGCTTGACGGCTGCGGCCTTTTGCGGAACCTTGAGGGCTCGTGCGACACGTGCCGGCAATTTCCGATGGAGCGGAGAACAGCGTGAGTACCCCATCTCTCGAAGCCAACGGTCTGGCCGATCCCCTGCACGCCGCGCTCAGCGATGGCTCACATCCCCCACCTCTGGAAGTTCGGGGGCTGGCCAAGACCTACGGACGGCGCAAGGTCGTCGACGGCGTCAGCTTCTACGTCGGCCATGACGAAATCGTCGGCCTCTTGGGGCCCAACGGCGCCGGCAAGACCACCAGCTTCCGCATGACGTGCGGGATGATCGAGGCCGACGCCGGCGAGGTCTTTCTCAACGGCGTCGAAGTGACCGACTGGCCCATGTATCGCCGGGCCCGCGATGGCGGTATGGGCTATCTGGCCCAGGAGTCCAGCGTCTTCCGCAAGCTGACCGTGGAGAAGAACCTCCTGGGTGTGATGGAAATGCTGGGCCTGGATCGCAAGACCCGCCTGCGGCGCTGCGACGAACTGTTGGAGCAGTTCGACATCACGCGCCTCCGCAAGTCCATGGCCTTGTCCCTGTCGGGCGGCGAGCGGCGGCGCCTGGAAATCGCGCGGGCCCTGGTCTCCAACCCCAAGATCATCCTCCTGGACGAACCCTTCACCGGCATCGATCCGGTGACGATCGCCAGCATTCAGGAGATCATCCGCCGCCTGCGCACCGAGGGTATTGCCATCCTCATCACCGATCACCAGGTCCGCGAAACCCTGCAGATCACCAGCCGCAGCTACGTGATCCGCGATGGTCGCGTGCTGTGCCACGGCAGTCCGGACGAAGTCCTGGCCAACCCCGACGCGCGCAAGTACTACTTCGGCGAGAATATGGATATCTGACACACGCCTCGTCAGGTCGCCGCGTATCGGCCGCAGCCGTTGACTCGCGCGTGCAGGTCGTCGACAACCCAATGGGTCACGGCCAGGTGGATGCTCTCGACCATGGCCATGTCGTTCAGCGGCACGTGCAGCCCGCAACGCTGCATGCGCTTCAGCTTCCCGCCGTCGAAACCGGTCATGCCGTAGGTGACCAGCCCGTGCCGATTGGCCCAATCCACGGCGTTGAGCACGTTGACGCTGTTTCCCGATCCGCTGATGGCGACGACCAGGTCGCCCGCGCTGCCGTAGTGCATGAGCTGCTGCACGAAGATCTGGTCATAGCCCAGATCGTTGCCCAAGGCGGTGAGCCAACCCACGTTGTCGTTGAGACTGAGGATCTTCAATCGCTTCTTGGATTCGTCGCGCAGATCGGCTTCGCTCAGGCAGTTCTTGCCCAGGTCTTCGGTCAGATGCGAGGCGGTGCAGGCCGAACCGCCATTGCCGAAGACGAATACGAACTTGCCGTCGCAATACGCCTGGTAGAGCAAATCGCCCAGACACGCCACCTCCTTCAGGTCGACGCGGCGCACCTCGGATAGCAGACGATCCACATACTGTTCTACGCCTAGATCCATACCCAACATAGCGGGCTTTCCTCCTGAGAACCTATACCATAACCGCCCCAGCCAGGCCGAGCGGCCCAGTAGGACTGAGCTGCCGACAGGTTCTGGGACCGGCCCTGAAACGTCTTGGGGCTCCGATGAGCCGTGTCGTGAGTCCGGCCAAGGATGGCCTGTTTCACGCCGTATTGCGACGGCGGGGCTCCGAAAAGGCTCTTCTCACAATCTCCATCTGCCGGCCCGCCTCATGCCCGGGACCGGAAAAGGCTAGGGTGCCGGTTGTTGCTCGGGATGGGCCGGCGGCGCCGCCTCCTGGTTGGGGAAGAGGACGGCGGCCCAGGCCGGCAAGAGCAGTCCGCCCAACTCGGCCGCGGGATTGGTCGCCAGGGCCTGTGGCGTCGATCCTTCCTGGATCAGATAGACCTTGACCACCGGCTGCGATGCGGCGAAGCCGCCCAGCCAGCCCGACAGAGCCCACCCGTCACCGCCCGCATACGACCACCAGATGCGATACGGTTGCGCCGATTGCGGATCCTCCTTCACAAAGGTCGTGGTGGCCAAGGGCCCACGCCATGTGGCCGCGTCCGTCTCGTACACCGTCGGCGGCCGCTCGGCGCGGAAACCCGATCCGGGAAACAGCTCGCCCGGCTCGTGATTGGCCAGGCTCCGCCACGGACCGGCGAGCAGGCACACGCGGACCGTCTCCTGGTTGTCGTCGCGGCGGAACAGATAGCCGGCATGCGCCACCCCCGGCTGACTCGACGCCAGGCTCAACTCCTCCGGACGTCCCTGCCAGCCGCTGAAGACCAGCGGCACCTTCGTGATCCGCTGCTGCAGGGCCGTCAGCACGGCCGCCGATTGGCTGCTGCTCGATGAGAAAAGGGGCGTCATGTCGAACAGCGCAATCACCAGCAGTGCAACGATCGCCGGCGCCGTCACCTCCCGCGATCGAGTTCCGTGATTGCGGTGCTGCGCCATGTCAACTCCCCGTGAACTCTTCGGAACGAAACGGTCCTCTGCCCGAAGAACTGGTCTCGCGGAACAGTTGCCCCAAAAGCAACCCCTCGACGTACAGCAGTCCTGCGGTCACGGCCACGATGATCCACACGCCCAGACTGTTGCTCACGAAATCGGCCGCTGCCGTGCCGGCCTTCCAGAAAAGGAGCACCGCCAGCGTGAGACGAACCACGTTCGCCACCACGGCGATCGGCAGGGCGCTGAGAATCAATACCGTTCGCTCCCAACGCGACCAGCGCCAGGCAAAACTCGCCGCCACGGCCAACCCCAGCACCAGGTACAAACACCGCAGGCGACCCCACGCATCAATCAGACCGTCCAATTCCGCCACGAAAATCGTGTTGCCCTCGCGATAGGCCTCCACCCCCAGCGTCTGCACGGCAAACGTACTCAGACCCACCGCCAGCGACTGCATCGGTCCCAGCAACAGCGAGTCCCAGGCCGCCGGCAAGGGAAACAAGAGCACGAGCATCAGCAGAGCGGGCATCATCCGCCGAAGCCGAAGCCAACCGCCGGCCACCAACAGCACTCCAGCCAAGGCCGGCAGGAACGTCAGACTCTCGACATACAGCATGCCTCGCCACGCGGCCAGCCAGCGAAGCGCCAGCGTACAGATCAGCAGCAAAACACCATTCCAACGTTCGCTGAGGTTCGCCTCCAACCCGAGCCGCCGCCGACGCCATGCCACCATCGCGGCCAGCACCAAATTCAACCACCCATGGGCATAGACAGGCTCACGCCAGGAAGCGACCACGGGGAGCATCACATCCCGGTAGTCCCAAACCAAGCAAGCGCTCAGGACGGCAAACGCCGTCCACGAAAACCGAGAGTCGCGATCGGCAGTCGACGAGGTGACCAAGAGGCGGGTCTCCGGGGTGCTATGCAAGGCGTCAGCCATTCCCCAGAAGGATGATTTTCAGTACGGCTCTAGAAACGCAAATCCCTATGCAAAAGCACTTTACGTATCAATTCCTGAATCTCCACAATAACTTCTGGGCAGCTCCATGTCAAACCTGCTTCCTGGGAGGAAACACGATCGTCGCCGTGCCTGGCTCGGACTGGCTGGCCATCGGCCATACAACCGATCCCGCAACGACTCCACTTTCGCGCCGTGAACCGCGAATGCGGGTGCGCGTGTAAGGTGTCTGTGCACAAGGCGTTATGGCACAAGGCGGCTGTCTCAGAGGACAGCAACAGGGTCCTATCCCTTGCACGCTCCTCAATCGCAGACGCGGCGATCCGCCGGCTTGCGCCCGCGCCAGGCCAGGATCGCCGCCGCCAAGGCCATGCCCAGGCCGATTCCCACCAGGTTCTCTGCGTAGTCGCGCAACTCCACCGTCCGCGGCGGAAACAGAGTCTGAAGTGACTCGATGGCCACGGCGTAGACGGCCAGCGTCAAAATCAGGGACCAGAACGAAGCCCGAATGCGACTCAACCCGCACAGCAATCCCAACAGCGCGAAGAACGTCAGGTGCACACCGACGCTGGGCGTCATGGGACCTGGCAGACGTCCAAACAGTGCCGCCGGGTTGGGGACCAGCAATAGGGTGGTTAGAAACAGCCAGTATACGATCAACGTGATACGGACGAAGATCATTGGACGACAGTGTCCAGAAGGCTCAAGGGTTGCTTTACACGCACGTCAGTAGATGAATAATACAGGCTCGTGACCGGGGAAGATACTCCGTTGGTTTGCAGACGAGGAACCTATCCCGGAACCATCATAGCCACATGGAGCGGCCCAGCGCGACTGAGACGCAGACAGGCTTTGGGACCGGCTTTATTGGGTGCTGCATAGCGAATGAACCATGGGCGACCATCGGGAGCCCCGTTTTCCCGGCCTTCCGCTGGTCGGCCGGGGCCATTAGCAATACAGAGATCAATAAGGCGCGTGTCTTTGTATGGGTGAACGCTACGAAGTGGTTTTGCCTGACCTTGGACTGGGCGATCGGACCGCTCGTGTGGGAATGTGGCTGGTCCGACGCGGCGAGCGAGTGACGCAGGGCGAGACCCTGCTGGAAATCGTGGCCGAGAACGTGATGATCGAACTCCCAGCCCAGCGGTCTGGCCGGGTCCTGGAAAAACTGGTTGCCGAGGATGAACGCTTGGCCCCCGGTCAGCGCCTGGCGATTATTGAAATCGAGGAGTAGGGCAGGGGGGCTTGTGGCGACCTCGCCCCCCCAAAAATCAGGCCGAACTGGCCCCCGAAATCCGCGATTTCTGTCCCAGAGCTACACCCCCGGATAGCCTGGCAGGGGCTTGACGACGGTGCGTAACGTCCGGTATAGTAAGGTATTACTCCCATTGAGGGGTTCTCGACGGTTTCTCGTCCCGGTGACCAGGCGCGATAATGCCTCCACATCTGATCGACATCCGCAGCTCGGATGACCTGCGCGATGTGGTGCATCGCGCCGTACAAGCCGTGGTCGAGGGGAAGCTTGTCGCCTTTCCCACCGAGACGGTCTATGGCGTCGCGGCGAGTGCCCTGGACGAACAGGCAGTGGCCCGACTCTTGGAGGCCAAGGGCCGCAGTGAAGGGCATCCGCTCACCCTGGCCATTCGTGGGCCGGGCGAGGCGCGGGACTACGTGCCCAACATGAGTCCCCTGGCGCAACGCCTGGCTCGGCGCTGCTGGCCCGGCCCCGTCACCCTGGTGCTGGACGATTCGCATCCCGAGAGTCTCATCAGCCAGCTACCGCCCGGCGTGCAGAAGGCGGTGGCCCCCCAGCAGGCGGTTGGCCTGCGCGTCCCGGGGCACCAAATCGTGCTGGATGTGCTGCACATGTTGGCCGGGCCGTTGGTGCTCTCCAGCGCCAACCGCAGCGGACAGCCCGACGCCCTCACGGCTACAGAAGCCGTCGCCGCGATCGGCAATGACCTGGAACTGGTGCTCGACGATGGTCCCTGCCGGTTTGGGCAGCCGTCGTCGGTGGTGCGCGTGCGCGGCAATGCCTACGAAGTCCTCCGCGTGGGCGTTGTGCCGGAAATGACTTTGAAGCGTCTTTCCAGCCTGCTGGTACTGTTTGTCTGCACGGGCAACACTTGCCGCAGCCCCATGGCGGAGGCCTTGGGGCGGCAGATCCTCGCCCAACGCGTACAATGCCCCCTCGAAGAACTGGAGGACCGGGGGATTATTGTCGCCTCGGCCGGTGTGGCGGCGATGATGGGCGGACGCGCCAGCCCCGAGGCGGTCAAAGCCATGGCCGAAGTGGGCTTGAGCCTGGCCGACCATGAGACCCAACCCCTCACCGAGCCTTTGGTCCGCCATGCGGACGTGATTTTCACCATGAGCCGGGCACACCGCGAGGCGGTCATCGCCCAGTGGCCCAGCGCGGCGGAGCGAACCCGCCTCTTGTGCCGCGACGGCTCTGATATCTGCGATCCGATTGGCGGACCGCTGGAACGGTACCAACGTTGCGCGATGCAGATCCAAGGGGAACTGAACGAGCAACTCTATGAACTCGAGCTGTGAGTGACGACGATGCGGATTGCCGTAGGGAGTGATCATCGAGGGTACGAGGTCCGGGCCAAACTGGTCGATCTGTTGCAGCGCCTGGGCCACGAAGTCGTGGACGTCGGCACCTTCTCCGGCGAGGCGGTCGACTATCCGGACATCGCCGCCCAGGTCGCCGGCAAGGTCAGCCGACACGAGGCCGATCGGGGGATCCTGATCTGTGGAACCGGCCTGGGAATGTGCATCGTCGCCAACAAGTTCACGGGCGTCCGCGCCACCCCCTGCCACGACGACCTGACCGCCGAAATGAGCCGCCGGCACAACGACTCCAATGTGCTCTGTCTCTCGGCCGACTTGCTGGGTGAGCGGATCATCGACCGCATCATCGAGACCTGGCTCTCAACCTCCTTCGAAGGGGGAAGGCACGCGCGCCGGGTCGACAAAATCGCCCAAATCGAGCACAAGATCGAAGAAGAGCATCACCAGTCGCACTAGCGTGCGCGCTCAACAGCCTCGCTGGACCCCCGGTTCCTGCGAAAAAGGGGAGGTCTGGCGAACTGTTGCGGTCGTAGGGCTTTTTTCGATCCCCTTGTGGCAGTTCATCTTGCGAACAGCAATAAAACTCTTGAATCCCTAAAGAGTCCTGGTACAGTCGAAGGTAGAGCCGCCCGGCAATGCCCTCGGCGCTGGACGCTCTGGCCGGCCGCTTTCGGTTGGCCGGTCGGGTTTGGTGGCCTTCTTCTTAGGGTTCTTGGGGTACGCAGGTGATGGGCGAGTTTCGGCATCCTCCGTGCAACGATCTGGACGAACTCTTGCGAAACGCGGAGCTTCGCGACGAGTTGGAGCGCTACCTGGACGAGTCGGTCAGCCGCGTCAACGTGCAGCACTTGCCCTTGTCGGCCGAGAATGATTTCCTGGCCTCCATGCTCGCCTGGGAACAGGCGCCTGTCCTGCCCATTTTCCGCTGGTTCGATCCGGAAATGCGCCCACCGCGTCCGGAAATGCTCAGCGAAGAGGACCTGCACGAGATCCTCTGGGATGTGGTCTACAAGTTGTTCGAAAAGCGGATCGTGCTGGACTTCACCGAGCACCTTTCCGACCGCCAACTCTATTGCCTGATCTTCCGCGACATCCTGCCCGCGCGCGAGAAGAAGATCGACAACCTGAACAACTACCTGCACTGGGACTGCACCGGCCCGGCCGGTGATCCGGAGATCTGGCTGCAGTACTACGCCTCGGAAGAAGAACGCGAGGACTGGGCCGATCTGTACCGCCAGCCCCTGCCGCCGCAGTTGCCTCCGCCCTATCCGCGCACGCTGCCTCGCGAGCCGCGCTAAGAACCTATCCGAGAACCGCCTCAGCCATCTCGGGCCGCCCAGCGGGAACGAACTGCCGACAGTTCTCGGACCGTCGCCAGGACCGCAATTCCCTGCCGGCCTATTTCTTCCAGCGCTTGCCCACCTCGCTCTGCATGAAGCGCAGTGCGTCGCTAGCCAGTTGCCGCTCGTTCTCGTACATCCGCCGCCAGATCTTCGTCGCCGGCACCAGTCTCTCCAGGGCCAGGCCAAAGGCCTCGACGACCATCAGGTTGTCGTAGCCGATCTCGTGCAGGGTGTCGAAGTTCTCCTTCCAGCGCACGTTGCCTTGCCCCGGCGTGCTGCGGTCATTCTCGGAGATGTGGACGTGCGATAGGCAGCCCTTCAACGCCCGGATCGCTTGGGGCGTGTTCTTCTCCTCGATGTGCGAATGGAACGTGTCGTACATCATCTGGCAACTGGGGTGGGCCACGTCGCGGCAGAATCGCGCCCCGTCCGCAGCCGTGTTCAGGAAGTAGCACTCGAAACGGTTCAGATACTCCAGGCCCAGCTTCACTCCGCATTGGCCGGCATGCTCGGCCACCTGGCGCATGCTCTCCACGGCCCACTTCCACTCGTCGGCCGTCGCCCCCTTGCCGGTAAAATAACCCAAGGCCGAATGGAACGGCCCGCACAGCGTCTCGCAACCCGCCGCCCGGCAGCAATCCAGCACCGCCTTGTTGGCCGCCACACCCCGCGCACGCACCGCCGGGTCGGGGCTCATCGGGTTGTCGTCCACGCCGCGCACCGTGACCCCGGTCCGCGCCAGGCCCGCATTGTCCAGATGCTTGCCCCATTGCTCGTACTTCTTCAGGTCGATCTCGAAGATCGGCACCTCCACCGCGTCGTAGCCGATCTGCTTGATCTCGTCCAGCAGATGCAGCACTCCGTCGTGAAGCGTGTCGGTCCAGAGCAGCAAATTCAGTCCGTAACGCATGGCGATGGTCCTTGGCAATAGAGGCTCAGGTCTTGGGGCTCAGATCACCCATCCAGCGATCGTTCGTTCGGCAATCCGCGTTCCCATTCCGTGTCATTCAACATTCAACATTCGGCATTCAACATTCGGCATTCAACATTCGGCATTCAACATTCGGCATTCAACATTCG
>CALARR010000226.1 GCA_937889015.1 uncultured Planctomycetales bacterium
AGTCCGCTGGGGGCCTTGGGCAGTGCCGCTGGCGCGCCAGGTTCCGCCACACACGCCTTGGGCGCCAGCTTGACACCCCCCCGCCGGCTGCCAAAAATGGAGATCCATCTGCTTGTCGCTTCTCTCTTCATGGGTGTCGCCTGATGTTGCTGTTGGTTGCGATCGGCTGTCTGCTGTTGGCCTTCGGGTTGACGATCTGGTTGCAGGCGACGATTCTCCGCCGCGTTGCCAATTGGATCGGTGCGCGGGAGATCACCTTTCGCCGGTCGCTGCTGACGGTGGTGTGCATTGCCCTTGCCTGCCTGGCAATTGCCCTGCCGGCCGCATCGTTCAGCGTGGCCCTCGACGAGGCTTCGCTGGCCGGCCCCGATACCATGTTGCCCTGGGTGCAAGGGGCCATCCCGTACCTGGTGTTCGGCCTGGAGATTGCCGCGGCGTGCCTCATCGTGCGCTGGTTGTGGGGCGCCTTGTGGGATCAGGCGGCCTTGGCGGCGCTGGTCAACCTGGTGGGCCTGCTGGCGGTGACGTACCTGTTGAACGCCCTGGTCCGTCTCTTCTTCTTCGAGACGGTGATCGTGCCCACCGGCGGCATGGCGCCCGCGGTCTGCGGCCTGCACGCCACCATCTCCTGCCCGAATTGCGGTTGCACCTACGACGTGGGCATGTCCGAGCGAATGCTGGTTCCGCGCTGGTCGCAGCGCAAGGCCAAGCCCACCCAATGCCCCAACTGCCATCATCGATCCACGGTGGACTCGGCCGCGCCCGTTCGGCAGGGCGAGCGAATCCTGATCGACAAACGCGTGGATTGCCGCCGTTGGGAACTGGTCGTCATGAGCCACGTGCGCAAGCCCGGCGCTCTGCAACTCAACCGGCTGGTGGGCCAACCCGGCGAAAGCGTGGAGATCCTGGCCGGCGACGTGTTCATCGACGGACGGCTGCTGCAGAAGCCGCCAGAAGCGCTGGCCGATATGTGGATCCTGGTCCACGACACGGCCTTTGTGCCGGCCCAGCCGCCGCAAGAACCGATCGGCTGGCGGCCGATGCCCGGCTCGAAGTGGCATGAGCGATCGGGACACTGGACCGTCAGCGCCGCGGACTCGAACGAGGAAGTCCTGGAATACACAGGCCGGATCGAAGACGACCTGGCGTACAACGATCGCCTGCCCGGCCAACCGCCTCCGGCCAACTCCCGCGCCCAGCCCAACCGCCCCGCTGAGAATGGACCCGGAATCGGCTCTATTGCGTCTCAGGTCAGTAATGCCGAGAGGCCGGATTTGCCGGGCAACGGCCGGGACAGCCACGACAATCCTGTTCCGACACCCAATAGGGCCCCTGCCGTGGCCGACATCCGCCTGGAATGCTCGATCGAGAACTGCTCCGGCGGCCGCCTGGAACTCCGCTGGGAGTCTCTGCAACGCGAGGTCCTGTTGCAACTGGCGGCCTCCGGCGATCTGCGGATGACCGTGCGCGATCTCGGCCAGACCCAACTCTTACCGCCGCAGGAGGTCCGAGGTACACTGGCCGGCGGACTGCAGAGTGGCGCCCAATTCACCTTTGTCGAGCGCGACGGACTGGCCTATGTGGCCCAATCCGGCCGGGTCGTGGCCTCCCTCACGGTCGGACCAGACGGAATCAACGCCATGCGCAGCCGGCGGGCCAGAAGCCCTGACGCGGAGTGCCGACTCCGGCTGACCGCCCACGATACCTCGATCACCTTGGGGCGGCTGCGCCTGCAACGCGATGTGTACTATCGCACCCTGCCGGAGATGCCCGGAATGGCACCAGGCGTGTACATCGCCACGCCCGAGCCCACTCCGCTGCCGCACAACGCCTTCTTCGTCCTGGGCGACAATAGCGCGCGCAGCGAAGATTCGCGCTTCTTCGGCCCCGTGGCCGCCAACGCCATCACCGGAACGGCACGCTGGGTCTACTGGCCCGCGCAGCGCTGGCGTCACCTGTAGCACGCGCCGCGCTGCGACCTTCCGGCACTCTCCCACCAACCCCACAGAGGGGAGTTGTCCGATGGGGTGACCTTGTGCATACTCTACGGAGTTTGTGTTGCGGAAGGCGCGCTAGGGATTCCGCAACAGGCGCAACTGAACCTGGGCTCGCCACCGACGAGCCTCACAAAGGAAGAACCACCATGCCTATCGAATTTCGCTGCACTGGCTGTGGCAAGCTCTTGCGCACCGCGGACGATTCGGCCGGCAAACAGGCGCAATGTCCCCAATGCGGGACGGTGCTCATTATCCCCAGTGCCGCGCCGCCCGCGCCTGCCGCGGAACCGTTCAACGCCTATCGCTCGCCGGCCGCCCCCTCAGCCCCCTTCCCATCGGACCAGCCCTTCGCGAGCATTGTCCCCACACAGATCGAAATCGGCGCTCTGTTCAGCGAAAGCTGGACGATCTTCAAGGCGCGCTGGGCTGAAGCCGTCGTCGCGGGCCTGATCTTCATCGGCATTTCGATGCTCTTCAATATCCTGTCCACGATTGGGAACGTCGCCGCGCAGGCCAGCAACGAAGATGCCGTCATCATCCTGTTCAGTCTGGGCAATGCCATCGTGCAATTTGTGCTCGGTATCTGGCTCCAGGGAGGAATGATCCTGTTCATGCTCAGGATCGCGTCGGGACGGCCCGCCCAATACTCGGATATGTTTGCTGCCGGCTCACGCCTGCTACCGCTGCTCGGCGGTTGGATTCTGGTGGGGATGATGTGCACCGTGGGATTACTGCTGCTGATCGTGCCGGGCGTGATCCTCATGCTCATGTTCTTCCAGTTCGGCTACCTGGTTCTCGAGCGAAACATGGGCGTCTTTGACGCCCTGAGCACCTCCCGGCAAATCATGGCCGGCAACAAGCTCGTCTACTTCGCCACTCTGGTGTTGCTCGTCCTGATCGCGATCCCCGTCGTGCTGTGTACCTGCGGGCTCGGCATGTTGGCGTTTGTCCCCTTCATGAATCTGCTGCAGGCCGTGGCCTACCGCATGATGTCCGGACAACACCGGCCAGCCGGTCAGTCCCCCTTTGGCGCGTCAGCCTGACCGGGGCCAGCCGTGGTGCGGCGATCCCTCGGATCCAGAATCTGCCTCGTGGAGGACTCCCATGCCCATTGAATTCCGCTGCGGTGGCTGTGGCAAGCTCTTGCGCACCGCGGACGATTCGGCCGGCAAGCAGGCCAAATGCCCAGATTGCGGAACGGTCCAGATGGTGCCCCTGCCACAGCCTGCACCGCCGCCCTTCGAGATGGCCTCGGTTCCCTCTCCGTCGACAGGCGACAACCCGTTCGCCACCCCCCAGACACTGCCCCCGATGCCGCCGCAGACCGGCAGCGGCCTGGCTACCGCTTCCCTGGTCCTGGGCTGTTGCTCCCTGTTGGGCTGGTGTTGTCCGATCATCGGCCTGGCCATCTCCATCACCGGCCTGGTCATGGGCATCTCTGGCCTGAAAACGAGTGGGCGCTCCATGGCTATCGCCGGCATCGTCTTGAACAGCGTCGGCCTGGTGCTGTCCTTGGTCAACGCCGCGATGGGCGCCGTGCTCGCCGTCATGAACCAAGCGCATTGAGCAGTCTGCATGCCTGCGACACCCACCGCAGAAACAAACACGAACCGCTTCACCCCCTGAACAGATGCAACAACCCGTCCATAGGGATTAGGTCGGCTGTTGCCGGTGTTGATTCCACAACTCGCCTTCTCACAACCACTTCGGTCCACGATGCGACACTACCCCGCACGTAGCAACAGTGCGAGGCGTTGCATGTTGCGTTGCAAAACACCCTGAAAGCCATTGGCCGCTGACCCTGCGTTGCTGCAACACCTCTCAAGTTCTTTCGGCCTGGTGTGTCTGACAATGGCCTGCCGGTCATATCAGCCCTTACCAAGTGGGGAGGCATGGGATACGATTCCAGAGACCTCTGAGCCCCCCTCGGCCAGCGTCGAATCCGTTGCTTTGCGGCCCCATCCATCCTTTCCCGACGGCGATCGTGACCCACGATTCCTCATCCACTGCCCCCAAGGGGACCTATGCCCTGGTCAGCCTGGGCTGCCCCAAGAACCTCGTGGACAGCGAGCGCATGGCCGGCCTGCTCCGCTTGGACGGCTACCAACTGGTCCCTGAGCCGGAAGGCGCCGACTTCGTGGTCATCAACACCTGCGGCTTCATCGCCGACGCGCGCCAGGAATCCTGCGACGCCATCCGCGACATGCTCCAGCTCAAACGCCGTGGCAAACTGCGCGGCGTGATCGTCGCCGGCTGCCTCGCCGAACGCCAACGCGAGGCCCTGCTTGAGCAGTACCCCGACATCGATCAACTCCTGGGCGTCTTTGCGCGCGAAGAAATCGCCAAGGCCGCCAACCGGCTCCTGGGTGGTCTGGACGAGCAGCACACCCTGTTTCAACCCGCTCCGACCCATGCCCTGCCCGACAACGACCGCCTGCGCATCACACCGCGCCACCTGGCGTTCCTGAAGATCGCCGAGGGCTGTAACCGCGTCTGTTCGTTCTGTGCGATTCCCCAGATGCGCGGGCCGTACACGACCAAGCCGGTGGAGCAGGTGGTCGCCGAGGCCCAGGAACTGGCCGCCGACGGTGTGCGCGAACTGGTTCTGGTGGCCCAGGATACGACCTTCTACGGCCTGGACCTGTATGGCCGGCCGGCCTTGGCGCGACTGCTGGCCGAACTGGACCAGGTCGAAGGGTTGGATTGGATCCGCTTGATGTACCTCTATCCCATGCACATCAGCGACGAGTTGATCGATGTGCTGGCTGGGGCGCGGCGGATTCTGCCCTATCTCGATATCCCCCTGCAGCATGTCAACGACGAAATCTTGCGACGCATGCGTCGCGCTGTGTCGCGAGCTGAAACCGAGGCACTGCTCCAGCGGCTCCGCGACCGGATCGACCGGCTGGTACTGCGCACCACCATGATCGCCGGCTTCCCGGGCGAGACCGACGAGATCGGAAGAGCACACGTCTGAAC
>CALARR010000227.1 GCA_937889015.1 uncultured Planctomycetales bacterium
CGAATGGCGAATGGCGAATGGCGAATGGCGAATGGCGAATGGCGGACCTCAACCAGATGCCGACGAGACTTCTACTCCGGTCAGCAGGGAACGCGCGCGTCAGCGGATCAACAGATGCGGCTGCTTGCCGAAGCCTTCGACGCGGAGGCGATCGGGCCCTTCGACCGTCACCAGGGAGTAGGCATTGCTGTTGAGATCGGAGCCTTCGATCAGACCGCGGAACGTGATGTAGTGGATGCCCTGGATGCAGGCGTAGGCGCCCACGTGCTCGTGCCCCTGGAACACGGCCAGGACGTTGCCGGCCTGTTCCAGGATTTTGCGGACTTCGGGGGCGTTCTTGATGCCGCAGTTGCGCGTCTCGTCGTGCAGGTTCTGATGTACGAAGATCAACGCGGGGCGTCCCTTGGCCTGCGCCAAGTCCTCAACCAGCCATTGGCGCTGCTCGGCGGGGATCCAACTGTCCTTCCAGTCGAACTTGCCGGGCTGGTAGGGCGCTTCGTCGCGCGTGAAGCAGGCATCGAGGACCACGCCGTGGTACGGACCGCTGTCGAAGGAGTAGTAGGAACGCTGCATGCCGCAGGCGTCCATGAACTGCTGCTTGGTCAGCACGGTGACGCAATGGTTGCCTAAGACGTAATAGCGCGGACCGGGAAAGGTCTCAAGGGCCTGGCGCGCGGCCTGGGCGTACTGGGCGTCGTCCTTGCGGTTGGGATCGGCGTCGATCAGGTCGCCCAGTTCGATGATGAAGGCTGGGGAATGCTTGCGGAGGGCGCCCACGGCCTGCTGCAGCTTGGCCAAAGACTTGTCGTAGTAGCGCGTTCCGCGGGGCGGAATCTGGGCATAGTGCACGTCGGTCACGACGCCGAACGAGAGTGAGCCTGCGGCCGTGGGTTGGGCGGCGTGAAGCCGGAAGGGAGCGCTGGCGGACATGGCGCCCAAAGTCAATCCGGCGCCGGCGGCACGCAGGAAATCGCGACGATGCATGGCTCTTCGCTCCTGACGAAATAGGATCACGAAGGCCGCCGAGCCTCATGCATGTGCGGAAAGGCGCAGCGACCGGGTAGGCGCATGGCGTGCGAGAGGCCGTCAACCATCGGTCGGGGTCCGGCCTCGTCGCACGACGCGCGTGAACGTCAAACGGCCACTTTCTTTTGTTTGCGGACCGACTGCGTTTGCCGATCGCAGAGGACGAGGGCATCGCGTGCCAGATCGCCGTTGAGCAGTTTGGAGGGCTGACCGGTGCGCACGGAGCGGACGACCTCGTTGATCTCGCCGAGGAAGGACTCGGTCGGATCGCCGCCGTCGAGTTCGGGGCGTTGGACCTTGCCGTCGGCGGTGAGCACGGTGACGGGCATGCTGACCACGGCGTCGTTGCCGAGGGTGGAGAAATCGAACAGCAGCGTGGCCTTCTCGAGGTAGATTTCGTAGGCGTTGGTGAAGGCCCGTCCTTGCTGGTTGATCGCACCGCTGGTGGCGGTGACCATCAGGCCCGGATCGTCGTAGATGAACTGCGTGTTGAACAGTTCCACGACTTCGCCGCGCATCCGGCCGATGCTTTGCACGGCCTTGGGCATGCCGCAGACGAGGCGGATGAAGTGCGCGTCGTGGATGTGCAGGTCGAGCATCGGTCCGCCGAAGGTGTTGGGGTCGAACCAGTTGGGGACCCAGGCGGGCACGGCCACCATGCGTTTGAAGTAGCCGCCGATGAGCTTGCCGTATTTGCCGCTGGTGATGGCCTTGTAGGCGAAGGTGTAGGCGGGGAAGTAGGGCAGCACGTGGCCGATGAGCAGTTGTTTGCCGGCCTTGTTGGCGGCCTGGACCATGCGTTCGGCATCGGCCAACTTGAGGGCGATAGGCTTTTCGCAGAAGACGTGCTTGCCGGCCTTGCTGGCGGCGACCGCGGCGTTGGCATGCGCGGCGGGCGGCAGGCAGATGTCGATCACGTCCAGCTTGGGATCGGCGATCATCTCGGACAGGTCGGAGTAGCGGCGGATGCCGGAGAGGTCCATCATCGTGCCCTGCGGCCCGAAGTTGCCCTTGATCGAGCGCCAATCGCCGGCCAGGCGCTTGGGATCCTGCTCGCACAGCGCGGCGACTTTCACGCCGCGGGCCTTCTGGTAGGCCAAGTAGTGGATCATGCCCATGAAACCGAGGCCAGCGATGCCGACGTTGATCATTGGTTTGCTCCTTGGAGTAAGCGGTAGGCGGCAAGCAGCGGGCGGGGGGATCGCTGCGCTCAGTCAGAGGAATTTGAAGAACGCGATCGCGCGTTCCGTCGTCTGCTCATGCGAACGGTGAAAGTCATTAGAGCAGATCTAGTTCTTGCGTCCAGGTAGCCAACCCTCGGGGGGAGGTTATCGCTGGTCCTATGGATCTCTGCATTATTAACGGCCCCGGCCGACCAACGGGAGGGCCGGGAAACCGGGCTTCCGACGGTCGCCCTCGGTTCATTCGCTATGCAGGACTCAATCGAACCTGTCGGCAGTTGGGTCCCGCTGGGCCGCCCGGCGCGGTTGTCGAAATCCGGCGTCTATTGCTTGGCTTGGAACTTCTCGTAGGCCGCGTCCCAGGCGGCGGTGTCTTGCGGCAGATATTCTTCCACCTGGAAGCTGTTGCGGATCAGCTCGCGCGCCTGGGCGATGGAGCCGACGTCGCCGGCCGAGACCGCCTGCATCAGCACGTTGCCCAGGGCGGTGGCTTCCACGGGGCCGGAGACGACGCGTCGGCCGCAGGCGTTGGCCGCCGCCTGGCAGAGCTGACGATTCTTGGTCCCGCCGCCTACGATGTGGATCGTTTCCAGACGGCCGCCGTTGAGTTCTTCGCACATGCCCAGCACCTGGCGGAACTTCATGGCCAGGCTTTCCAGCGCGCAGCGCAGCACGGCGCCTTCATCGGCGGGCACGGTCTGGCCGGTCTTCTGGCAGAAGTTGCGGATGGCCTCGGGCATGTTTTCGGGGGCCAGGAACTCGCCCGCGTCGGGGTTGATGAAGGAGACCAGCGGCCTAGCGGCGGCGGAGAGCTGATTGAGGTCTTCCCAACCCCAATTGCGTCCCTGCTGGTTCCACACGCGGCGGCATTCCTGCACCATCCAGAGGCCGGAGATGTTTTTGAGCAGGCGCGTGGTGTTGGCCACGCCGCCTTCGTTGGTGAAGTTCAGTTCCAGGACCTTGGGGGAAATGACCGGTTGCGGCGATTCGATGCCCATCAAGGCCCAGGTGCCAAGGCTGATATAGCACCAGTCGGGCCGCGTGCCGGGGCGGCTCTGGGCCGGGACGGCCATCACGGCGCTGGCCGTGTCGTGCGAGCCGGGGAGCACCACATTGGCCGCCAGGCCGGTCTCGGCGGCGACCGGCTTGCGCAGCGGTCCGAGGTTCGTGCCCGGCTGGGTAATGCGGCCCAGGATGTGTGTGGGCAGGCTGAACTGATCCAGGAGTTCCGTGGCCCAGGCGCCGCGCGCCGGATTGTAGAACTGGCTGGTGCTGGAATCGGTCATCTCGTTGCACTGCTGGCCGGTGAGCAGCCAATGGAACAGGTCCGGCATGAAGAGCATGCTTTCGGCCGCATCGAGCAGGGGCGAATTGGAGAGCTTCATCGCCAGCAGTTGGTACAGCGTGTTGAACTGCATGAATTGCAGCCCGCTGTGCTCGAAGATCTTGGTGCGGGGCACGATGGCGAAGGCGCGCTCCATCATTCCGTTGGTGCGCGCATCGCGGTAGTGGTAGGGATTGCCCAGGATTTCGTGGTTGCGTCCCAAGAGGCCGAAGTCCACGCCCCAGGTGTCGACGCCGACGCTGCCGATCTGGCCGGGAAAACGGCTAGCCGCGGCGCGCAATCCCTGGCGCACATGGGTCCAAAGGTGGAGCAGATCCCAGTACATGCGGCCGTCGGCTTCGACCGGCCCATTCTCGAAGCGATAGACCTCCTCCAAACGGATGCGGCGGCCATCGAAGAGCCCCACGACGTGCCGTCCACTCGAGGCCCCCATGTCGATCGCCAAGTATGCCTTGTCTGCCATCGCTTCGATTCCTTCAACGGTGGGAAGTGTCCAGTGCTGTCCGGTGCGGACAATCACCGCCATGGTGCAGGGGATAGGCAGCCCCGTCAAGTAGGCACGGGGGTGGCTGGATCTGGGCTGTCGCATCTGCCGCGCGACGGCGGCGGGAAAGATGACTTGGAAAGTGATGTTGATGTCTGAGGCAAGACAGGAATTGGTATTTTTTGTCCATTGGACTTGACGATAATGGATGATATTGATAAGCTTGTTTACAAACAAAGGTACCATTCAGTCAAAGGGATACCCGATGATCGCGCTGAACGCCCTGGAAGCGGCCCCCGACATGGTGCCATCGGTCGGGGATAGTCGGCGGAGCGGCTTCCTACCCAATCGCAGGTTCCACGAGCAATCACTGGCAGGACAGGCTATGCAATTGCAGCCAGGCTCCCCGAATCCCGAGGCGACCCCTGAGGAATTGGCCGAAATGGCCCGCGCGAGTCAGGCCTTGGAGCAGTCCTCGCCGGAAGAGATTCTGACTTGGGCCGTTGAGCGATATTTCCCTAAGCTCACCATGGCTACGGCTTTTGGTCCGGAAGGGTGCCTGATTCTGGCGATGCTGGCGAAGATTGAGCCGCGTGTCCACGTGTTCAATCTAGACACGGGCTACCAGTTCAAGGAGACCTTGGAGTTGCGCGACGAGATTGCGCGTCGGTATGGGATTGAGGTGGTGATGGAGCGGCCGGAACTGTCGGTGGAGGAATACGAGAGGTTGAATGGCGGGCCGGTGTACAAGGTCGACTCGGACCGCTGCTGCCGGGAGCGGAAGATCTCGGTTCTGCGTCGCTCGGTGATCGGGTTTCGGGCGTGGATGAGCGGAATTCGACGGGACCAGAGTGCCCATCGTGCGGGGGCTCCGATTGTCGGCTGGGACAAAAAGTTCAATTTGGTGAAGATTAGTCCGCTGGCCAACTGGACGAAAGGCGACGTGTGGAAAAGAATTACCGAAGAGAAGATTCCGTATAATCCTCTGCACGACCAGGGATACCCGAGCATCGGGTGCTGGCCATGCACGCGCGCGGTACTGTTTGGTGAAGATGAGCGTGCTGGCCGGTGGAGCGGGAGTGCCAAGACCGAGTGCGGTTTGCACACGGGCGACGGTTGAAGCGGAAGCAGGGCCGGATGAAGATTTCAGCCAAAACCGAGTACGCGTGTATCGCCATGATCGAGTTGGCCGCCCAGTACGGTTCGGGCGAGCCGGTTCGGATTCGGAAGATCGCTGAACGTCATCGAGTGCCGCCGCGTTTCCTGGTGCAGATATTGCTGCAACTGAAGGGGGCCGGATTGGTGGCCAGCACGCGGGGGGCGGCTGGCGGCTACCACCTGCTCAAAGCGCCCGACGACGTGTCGCTGGGCGAGGTGATGGAGGTCATTGAGGGTTCGCCGGAGGACAATGGACAGGGCACAAGTGCCTCGCCCGACTCACCCGCCGTCAAGGTTCTGAGCCAAGCCTGGAAGCACATCTCGGCGGTTGAACGCGACTTGCTGCGCAAGATCAGCTTTGCGGAGTTGTTGGAGCAGGCCAAGGATCAGGACGAGCAGATGTATCATATCTGACCCCTCGGCCGTTCTTTTTGCGCACCACCCAAAGGTGGCGTTTGTGCGTATCTGCGGTTGACACCGCGCGAGGGATTGGGGTATTTAGTGCCGGCCTCAAGAACCTGTCGGCCATTCCGCCCAGCTGGGCCGCCCCGCCTGGCTGGGTCGGTTTCGGGATAGGTTCCGAGCGCCGGCCCCAAGAACCCGTTCCCGATACGGCCGTACCTTGCCGACCGAACCGACCGTGGCGGTTCAGGGACCCGTTTCTGATGCCGGCCCCGAGAACCTGTTCCCGATACGGCCGTCCCTTGCCGCCCAAACTGACCGTGGCGGTTTAGGGACCCGTTCTTGGTGCCGACCCCGGAGACCGTTCGCCGATTCAGTCGTGCCGAGCTGCGCGAACTGGCAGTGACGGTTTGGAGATGCCCGGCCCGACATTCGGATTGTCGGGTTGGCGTGGGCGAGGTCAAGGAAGACCTCGTGCGTGGTGTCCAGGCGGAGCCATTGATGCGGCGAAAGGCCTTTCACGACAGGCGCTGTTGGCACCGGAAAGGCATGCCCGATGGCAGCTTGGAGGGGGGGCTGCGCGCGTTCTTGAGCATAGCGGTGCTGTTTCTTGGGGGGTGTGCCGGGGGCTATCGGGCGTCGCAGCTTCCGGCGGAATTCGCAGCGGCTTCCAGCGCCAACCTGGAGGCGGTGGACCTATCTCGATTGAGCCACTACGCGACCAACAGCCAGCTCATCGAGCGGGGTGACGTGCTGGACGTGACGCTGGTCACGGATTTCAGCCGGCTGTTGACCTCGACGGCTCCGTCGCGCGTGGGCGACGACGGTCAGGCGATGATACCCCTGATTGGTCCGGTGTCCGTGGTGGGCATGGAATTGCCCGAGGCAGAGCAGGCGATTCGCTCGGCGGCCATGGCGCGGAATGTCTTCCGCAATCCGCAAGTCACGGTGGTGATGCGACGGAAACGCACGAACCGGATTACGGTGGCGGGGGCGGTGCAGACACCGGGGGTGTACGAGATTCCGTGTAGTTCGGCGTCGTTGTTGTCGGCGTTGCTGGCTGCCGGCGGTTTGGCGAGCGAGGCGGGGCCTGATGTGGAAATTCGCCGGCCCCTTTCCGGGCGGGAAGGGCTTTTTGGCGAACCGCCGCGGTTGGCGCAGGAAGGGATGGCACGGCCGGTGTCGTACGAAGCCCTGGGGGCGCCCACGGGTCCGCAGGTGATTCACGTGAACTTGATGCAGACGTCGAAGGGTGGAGACCGCGCCAGTCTGCTGCAGGATGGGGATGTGGTGTTCGTGCCCAAGCAGGCGCCCAAGCCCGTTTACGTGTTGGGGCTGGTGAAGAAGCCGGGCGAGTACAAGATGCCCGTGCATCAGGACCTGTATGTTCTGGACGCGTTGGCTTTGGCCGGGGGGGCGGAGACCTCGGTGGCGGACAAGGTGATGGTGGTGCGGCGCGTGCCGGATCGCGACGAGCCGGTGGTGATCCGCGTGAGCATCAGCGAGGCGAAGATGTCGGGCAGCGCGAATTTGCGTTTGGCCCCGGGAGATATTGTGAGCGTGGAGCACACGCCCCAGACGGTGGTCGTGGAATCGATCAAGACCATGCTGCGATTTGGTTTCAGTGCAACGGTCTTCTGACCGTTGCGCGGGTTCTCTCTTAGACGGCACGAGTGCGATGGCAAACGAAGCCCAGGGCATGCATGAGAGCGAGGAGGGGCAGTCCACTGCCCAGCTCGTGCACAAGACGATGCATTTCCTGGTGGCCCTTCGCTACCGAAAGAGCGTCGTCCTGGGGACGATGGCGATCGCGCTGCTGCTGGCGGGGCTGTATTTCGCCACAGCCACCCGATACTACGGCGCCACGGCGGGGCTGTTGATCATGCAGAGCGGGGTGGAGAAGCTCTCCACGTCCATGGCCGACGGCGGCGTGCAGCAGCAGGGGTTGATGCCGACGTTCGAGAACCTGATCCGCAGCGCGCGGGTGATCGAGGAGGCCTTGAAGACCATTCCTGCGCAGCACCGCATCGACTTTGCCGGCCTGCCCGAGGGGCAATGGGTGACCGCCGTGCAGAAGAACCTCTCGGCCAAGGCCTTGCGGCAGACGAACATTCTGGAGATGCACTACACTTCGCGCGATCCGCACACGGCCGTGGTCGTGCTGAACGCGATTCTGCAAGCTTACGTGAACTTCATCGACAGCACCCACAAGGGCAACGCCAGCGAAATCATCCGCGTGTTGACCAAGGAGCAGGCGGACCTGAGCATGAAGCTGGCCAACAAGGAGCAGGAATTGTTGGCGGCGCGCTGTCAATCCGGCGATTTGGGGATTCGCGAGGGCAGCAAGGTGATCCACCCCGTGGTGCAGCGCGCGATTTCGTTGAACGAGAAGCTGATCGACACGCAGAAGCAGCGGATCGAGGTTGAGGCCTCGTTGGCGGCGATCCAGATGGCGGTCGCCAACGGCGAGGACCTGCGGCAGCATCTGATCCGAGTGGCCGAAGCGGTGGGACGCGAGGTGCTGCTGCACAGCCTGGGCATGAATGGCCAGAATGCCTGGGTGCAGGCGTATCTGGAGCGCGATCTGCTGGACGCACGAGCCAGCCTGAAGACCCTCGACGAGTATCTTGGCCCGGCGCATCCGGAGTATGTGGGCAAGTTGGAGAAGGTTCGCATCACGGAGCAGTACTTGGCGGAGGAACAACAGCGCGCGCGGAGCCAAATGGCCGGTCTGCAGTGCAATCAACTGGGACCGCTGTTGGTGCACATGGTGCAGCAACGCCTGCTGGAGATCCAGGCCCTGGAGACCTCGCTCCAGGTGCAGTTCGACCGGGCCTGCTGCGACGCGGTGGCATTGAATGGGCAGGTGTCGCGCGTGGAGATCCTGGAGCACGATCTGCGATGGCTGCGCAACCTGCACGATGTACTGCTGAACCAGATCGCGAGCGTGGACCTGAAGCAGGATTCGCACGAGATCCAGGCGGCGGTGGTCAATGAGCCGAAACCGATTCTGCGGCCCGTCTCTCCCAATCTGTTGCGCGTGTTGCTGGGAGCGATGGCGCTGGGCGTGTGCGTTGCTTTGGTCGCCGTGTACGTCCTGGACGTGTTGGACGACCGTTTCCGTTCGGTGGACGAGTTGCAGGAACAGATGGGCGCGCCAGTCCTGGCCCTGGTGCGCCAATTCGAATCCCGGGACACGGTCGGCCTCGATGCCTTGCAGATGCACGTCGCGCCCATGGCCGGCGAAAGCGAATCGTTCCGCACGTTGCGGACCGCCTTGGCGCTGGCCGAGACGCAGCCACGGCAAATCGTGGTGACCAGCGCCGAGCCGGGCGACGGCAAGACGACCATCCTGGCAAACCTGGGCGTGTGTTTTGCGCAGGCCGGCAAGAAGACCCTGTTGATCGACGCGGATTTGCGCCGGCCGGGGTTGACCAACCTTCTCGGTTTGCGCGCTTGCCGGGGGCTCTCCACGGTGATCTCCAGCGAAGAGGACGTGGGAGAGTTGGCTTCCCAGACGACGCTCTCCTCGGGCATCGCGGGGCTGGACGTCATGCCCTCCGGGCTGCGGCCCGCCAATCCGGCCGAATTGCTGGCCAGTGGGCGGTTCCTGGAGATGTTGTCCTGGGCGGAGACCGTTTACGACCAGATTCTGATCGACAGCCCCCCGATCCTGGCGACGAGCGACGCGGCGTTGCTCGGGCGGCAGGTGGATGGCGTGGTACTGGTCGTGCAGGCCGATAAGAACCGCCGCCGCGGCCTGCTTCGGGTGGCCGAGCGCTTGGGGCTGTTGAAGATTCCCTTGTTGGGCGTGGTCATCAACCGGACGGGGTCCGAAAGGGACCGGGGGTACTACGGCTATCAAGGCTACGGCTACGGCGAGAGCTATAGCTATGGTTCCGGCGACCGAGCCGAAGAGGAGGAGCAGGGATCGCCCCTGCAAGTCGAGCGCGGGGCGGGGCTGCGGTCCTTTGACGACGAGCCTGTGGCGCTGATTGTGCCACGAAAGGTGGCGTAGGAGCCTAGGCCATATGCCATCTGCAGCACATCGATCAACGCCGGTCTCGGGTCGGCCCCCACGCGCGGCGGATTGGCTGTTGCGCGCGGTGGACGGAGGGCTGGGGCTTTGTATTTTGGGCGTGCCCTGGCTGATGGGCGCACGGCATCCGTGGGGGCAACTGGTCCTGGTGCTGGGCGCCACGTTGACCGCGGCGGCGTGGATGCTTCATCAATCTCTGAATGAAAGGCCGGGTTGGCGGCATTCGCCGGCCCAGGTCTTTCTGGCTTTGGGGATCTTGCTGCTGCTGTTGCAGGTCGTTCCTTTGCCGCCGGCATGGATCGACATGGTGTCGCCGCGTCTGGCGAGCTTGCTGCCGCTATGGCATTCCGGCCCCCAGCAGTCCGCGGTCCTGGGTTCCTGGAGCACGCTCTCGCTGGCGCCGTGGGAAACGCGCGGAGCCTTGGCCCTGTTGTTGGCCTATGGCATGCTGTTCCTGACGACCGTGCAACGCGTGCGGTACTGCGCTGACGTGGAGCGGCTGCTGAGCTGGATCGCTTTGGGGACCGTGCTGATGGCCGGTTTCGGCCTGATCCAGATGCTGGCCGGCAACGGCAAGTTCTTCTGGTGCTACGAGCATCCCTTCACGACGACTGCCGGGGCGGTGAAGGGCGCCTTCTCGAATCGCAATCATCTGGCGCAGTTCGTGGCGCTGGGCATTGGGCCACTGCTGTGGTGGCTATACGGTCCAGTCGCCAGCCGGGAGGATTCGCCGCGTTCCGCGGCAGCACACTCGCTTCTGTCGCGGTTCTGGGGAGGGCGCGAGGCGGTGCTGGGCCTGGTGGTCCTGGCCGGTTTGCTCTCTTTGTCGCGTGCGGGAATCGTGGTGATCTTTCTGGCCGCGGCCGTGGCGGTGAGCGGCCTGGTGCGCGCGGGACGGCTGCCGGGCCGATCGATCGCGGCTCTGGCAGGCGCCGGGGTGCTGTTGACGGCGATGCTGGCCCTTGCCGGGCACGAGCGGGTCCGTGCCCGACTGGAACAACTCGGTTCGTGGCAGACCATGGATCGCAGCCACTCGCGGCGGACGATTTGGGCGGCAGCGTTGGCCGCCGCGGCAGACTATCCCATCTTGGGAGTGGGGGTGGGCGCCCACCGGTTCGTGTATCCGGTGTACTTCAGTCGTTGGCACGACCGCGATTTTGACCATGCGGAAAGCGGATATGTGCAGAGCGTCGAAGAGATGGGCCTCGCGGGCCTGGCCCTGATCTTGTCGGGGATGGCGTGCGTGGGCTGGTGGTGCCTGGTTGGGTTACGTGGGATGTCGAGGACCGCCGGCGACACCGCGGACCGCCGCGACGCCATGGATAGTGAGCCGCTTCTGAAGACGCGTGCGGACCCACGGATGGTGTGCTGTGCCGGGGCGATCCTGGCGAGCCTGACGGCCAACGCCGTCCATTCGTTGGTGGACTTCGTCTGGTACGTGCCGAGTTGCATGGCGCTGGTAGCGGTGTTGGCGGCGTGCGCCTGCCGACTGTGGCAATGGACGGTCGATCCCCAACACCTGCAATTCCGCAGCGCGCGTGTGCCACGCCGGGCTTGTCTGGCAGCCTGCGGACTGGTGCTGGTGGTTGGCGGCTGGGCGAGCTGGAATCGGCTCGGGCCGGCGCTCGCCGCGGGGCACTGGGACCGAGTCTACGCGCTGGAAAAGCAATTGCCCGACGAGAACCTGATCGGGCTGGAATCGAAGCGCGAGTCGCTGGCCCAGAGCCTTGCCGTGCAGCGATTGCAGACGGCCGAACTGGAGCAACTGGTGAGCCGCGATCCACGGGATGCGCGGGCCCGGTTGCGGCTGGCGGGGGCGTATTTGCGGCAGTTCTATCTGTGCCAGCAGGACGCGCCCAACGCGTTGCCCTTGAACCAACTGCGGGACGCGGCCTTGGGATCGAATTTTCCCACAGTCGAGGCTTTGCGGGATTGGTTGTCACGCGCGGTGGGACCGAATTGCTCTCTCCTGGAGCGCGGGTTGGAGGAGACGCGATTCGCCCTGGCCCTCTGCCCGTTGCAGGGCCGGGGCTACTTGTACCTGAGCGAGTTGGCCTTTGTGGAGGGCGCGCGGGAGATGGCCACGGAGGTGTTGTTGGACCAGGCCTTGCGCGTGCGGCCGCATGATCCGGCGACGCTTTTCCAGGCCGGGACCGAGGCCTGGCTGGCAGGAGATGCGGGAACGGCCTTTGACTTCTGGCGGCGGGCCTTTCACAGCGGTCCGGTGTTCAAGAAGAAGATCGTGCAGTGGTTTGCCGGGCGCGCCTTACCGGATCAGATCGAGGTGGAGATTCAGTCGCTGGTGGAGAACCTTCAGCCGGACCTGGAGGGGCTTCGCCTCTTGCACACGCGCTATCGCCAACTGGCGGGGCCAGAGCAACTGGCCTGGCTGCGTTGGCAATACCTGGCAGCGTTGGAGCACAACGCGGCCAGCCGCAACGGCAGCGAGGCCTCGCAACTGTGGTTGGAGGCGGAGACGGTATGGCGCGTGGTGGGCGACCCGGAGCGGGCTTGGCGCTGTGCGGAGAACGCACTGCAGCAAGACGCCAGTAGTCATCCGGCACGCGTCAGCCTGGCCCGGCATTTGTTGCAGCGCGGCCAATTCGCGGCGGCCGAGGAGCATGTGCGGTGGTGTTTGCAGCGGCGGCCGGCAGACCGCGAATTGCGGCAGATGCTGGAGCGGTCGGTCAAGGGACGCATTGAGACCCAGTCCCAGGCGGCGGTCATGGAGCAGACATGGAAGTGAGCGCGCCGCGGATCTCGCCGCCACCGGACGACACCAGCCCCAGAGGCTGGCGGCGGCGGTTTTCTGCGGCCGGGGCGCTGCGCTGGGCTTGGCAAGCAGTGCAAACAGTGTTGGGGACGGTGGCCCTGCTGCTGACGCTGGCCGCGATCTACTACCTGAGCCACTGGCTGCGGTTCGAGGGGGAATTGCCGGCGCTGGATCGACAGCGACTGGAGGCCACCATTGTGCTGGCCGTGTTGCTGAAGTTCTTGGTCCTGCGTTGGTTTCACGTGGCGCCGCCCTGGGAAAAGGGACTTACCTACCAGGATCTGGCCATCTTAGCGCGAGCCACCACCTTCGGCATTCTGGCAACCTTGTTGGTGGACCGCTGCCTGCTGCCTGCGCCGTTGATCCCGCGGAGTATTTACCTCATTGACTGGGGCACCACGGTGCTGGTGCTGGGCGGGGGGCGTGGTTTGCTGAGTGCGCTGCGTGAACGCTGTTGGCGTTGGCCGCGGTCGGAACAGCAGGTGCGCGCGTTGATCGTGGGCGCCAACACCACCGGGGCGGCCTTGCTGCAAACGCTGATCCGCAGCGGCCGTTTGACTTATCGCGTGGTGGGCTTCATCGACGACGATCCGCAACGCCGTTGGATGCGAATCGCCGGCTTGCCCGTCTTGGGAAGCATTGCGGACACATGCCGCTTGGCGGCGCGGCATCGCGTGCAGGCGGTATTGATCGTCCAGGACGCCTTGAGCAGCGACCAGCTTCGCTGGCTGTTCGACGCCGCGCGGCGGCACAACCTGGCGGTGCAAGTGCTTCCGGGCTACGAACAACTGCTAGAGGGCAACGTGAGCGTGGTGCCGCGTCCGGTGGCGATTGAAGACTTGCTGCATCGGGCGCCGGCCGCCTTGGATCTGGAGTCGATCCGCAATTGGATCGACGGCCAGGTACTGCTGGTCACGGGGAGCGCGGGCAGTATCGGGTCGGAGATTTGCCGGCAGTTGCTGCGATTCGCGCCGCGGCGGGTGGTGTTGGTGGACCGCTCGGAGACGGCGCAGTTTTTTCTGGAGAGGGAGTTGCGTCAGGCCTTTCCCGACGCGCCTCTGGAAGTCTGCCTGGCCGATGTGCTGGACAAGCCGCGGATGCTGGCCCTCATTCGTCGTTTCCGACCGAAGATCCTCTTTCACGCGGCCGCCTACAAGCATGTCCCGTTGATGGAGTCGCATCCGGGCGAAGCGGTGAAGAACATCGTGGAGGCGACTCGCCGCCTGGCCGATCTGGCGGCCGGAAACGGCTTGCGGTCGTTTGTGATGATCTCCACGGACAAGGCGGTGCGGCCGACGAGCGTGATGGGGGCCTGCAAGCGCGTGGCCGAACTGTACGTGCAATCGCAGGCCGGACGTTCGGACTGCCGCTTCGTAACGGTCCGCTTCGGCAACGTGCTGGATTCGGCCGGGAGTGTGGTGCCGATCTTCCGGCAGCAGATCGCCGCCGGAGGGCCGATCACGATCACCGATCCAGGTATGGAGCGTTACTTCATGACCATTCCCGAGGCCGCCCGACTGGTGATCCAGGCGGGGGCCATCGGCGAGGACGGCGAGATTCTGACCTTGGACATGGGCCAGCCGGTGAAGATTGTCGAGTTGGCGCGGGACATGATTCGCTTGTCAGGGCTGGAGCAGGACAAGGACATTCGGATCGAGTACGTGGGGCTGCGGCCCGGCGAGAAGCTGGTGGAGGAGTTGCGGTTGCCCACGGAGCGGACTCTGCCTACCCGGCACTCGAGCATCATCATTGCCGACCGGGAGCCGGTGGCCTTGACGCCGCTGGAGCAGGCGGTGTCCGAACTGGAGCGCGTGGCGGCTTTGTCGCCGGAGCGCGTGGTGGACGCGTTGTTGGGCATTGTCGGAGAGTATCGGCCGGAGCGGGCCGATGGTCGCCGGACGGACGAGGGTCGGGCCGACGAGCGTCGGGCCGCGGCCTGAGCCGCCTTTCTCGACCACATCCAAGAAGTAATGAGCGAGCGACTGCGGAGACGGGGGTTGTTGCCACCGACGGGGACGGAGTCCAGGCAGAGCGGGCGCGCAGCGAAGGAGGATGGCTATGAGCTTTCGCATTCCTGAAATCCGGTATCTCTACTCGGTGCGGGAGTGGGCAGGGCTTATCGTACGCACGACTCGGCGGACCGGGCTGGCGCTGCGACTCGCGCTGGGAACCATCCCCGTCGCCAAGGCGCACGAGTTGGACGGGCTGCCCCTTGACGAGCCACTGAAGCAGACGCTGCTGCGGCTGGGACGGCGAGAGATCGCGCCGCCTTTCTGGGACGCGCCCTACAAATATGGAGGTGCGCAATATCGCGAGCGGATCGCCGAAGTGGCCACTTATTGTGCAGAGAGATGGCCGGGTGACTTTCTGGAGATCGGTTGCTTTTGCGGCGAAACCACGCGTTGCCTAAGCGAGGTCGCCGGCCGCTTCAACCGCCGCGTCATCGCGGTCGATCCGTGGACGACGGGTACGCAGAACTGCTCGGGAAGGGAGTACGAGCAGTTCTTGAAGAACATTGATCCCTACCGAGATCGCGTGGACATTGTCCGCCGGTCCTCGCTCGATGCGGAGACGCTGCGGATCGTCCAGCAGCGAGCGTTGGCGTTTGCCCTGGTGGATGGATTGCATACGTACGCGGCGGCGCTGTCCGACATACGAATGGTGGAACACTGCACGGGTTTCATCGCGGTGGACGACGTGTCGTACGGATTCGAGGTCCTGCTGGCGATGCGACAGGGGGCGGCGGAAAGCAAGCGTGCCGCGGTCCGGATTGCCAACTGTCGCGAAGGCTATCTGTGCCCGAAGGGGATGCAGGCAGAGGCCACCTTGCCGCGGGGCGTGGAGCGGAAGACGGCCAAGGCGGCGTGAAGGGGAAGCGGATTATCCCGCTCTGACACCGTGGTGGTCTCACTGTGAGGATCATGCAACCGGCAATCCACAACCGTGTGCGGCGGGATGGCGGAAACGCGACGCTACGCGTCGGTGGGATCTCGCTGCGGTCGCTGGCCAAAGGCACCCTGTGGCTGGGTTGCCTGAGCAGTGTGGGACTGCTGCTCCAGTTGCTCTTCCAGTTCCAGGCCGCCAATCTCCTGGGACTAAGCGAATTCGGCCGTCTGACCCACATGCTGGCGATATGCTCGTTCATCCCCCTGGTCGCGCACTTCGGCACGGATCGGATCCTGGTGTGCGAGCTGGCACGCAATCCGGGCCGTTGGCCGCAAATCGTGCAGACGGCGCTGCTCCAGCGTCTGCTGCTCGGTCCGCTGGTCGGGGCAACACTGTTTGCGGCGCTGGTTTGCGACGGCGAGCCGCAGCAACTTCAGGTGGCGTTTCCCTTGGTCCTGTTGGGGATTGTCTCGGCGTTGGACCTGGTGTATCTGTTCGACGCGCAGGGGCACGCGTGGAAGCATTCCGCAGCCCTGGCCGGCCGCAGTCTGGGCTACGTGACGGGGGTCGTCGCGCTAGACCGCCTGGGTTGGGCATCGGCTGTGAACGGCGCATGGATGATGGCCACCGTGAGCACAGGATTCCTGGCTTATCAACTGCACTACGCCACGACCCGCGGCTGGTCGCCCCTGCAACGCTGCTCCTGGAGGACGGTGGGCCGCATGTTGCGCGGGAGCAGCTCGATCGCGATGGCTACGGCGTGCATCCAGATCTATCTGCAGGGGCCGGTGGTACTGCTGGGCTTCCTGGGCGACAAGGCGGAGGTGGGCCCGGTGGTCATCGCGGTTCAGGCGGTAACGGTGCTGGTGGGGATGATCGGGCTGGCATACCGCCTGCTGTTGCCGCGTCTGACGGCGTTGTTCCTGGAGGCCCCAGAAGAAGCCCTGGCGGCGATCCGCCGGGTCTCGCCGCTGATGCTGTACGTGTCCACGGCATGCACGGCCGTGGTCTGGTGGGCTACTCCCTGGCTGTTGGCCCTGCTCAAGCCGCAGTACGCAGACGCAGTCCATCTGACGCGCATCACGTTGTGCACAGTGCCGCTGATCAATTGGGCGAGCATCTACGGCACGTCGTTTCTGGCCATGGGGCAGGTACGTCCGTATCTGGCCTGCGCGGCAGCCGGAGCGGTGGTTGCCATGGGGGTGTGCGCCGCGCTTGTGCCGCTGTGCGGTGGGTTGGGGGCCGTGGCCGGATTGGCCGCGGCACAAGTGGTGGCCAGCCTGACTTCGGCAGCCGCTTTTGCGCGGCGCAGCCAGTGGGTCCGGGCGACAGCGGGATCTTCCGGGTCCTGCATTCCACCCCCGAGGCACGAGCGGCAACAGAGGGAACGTGGGAGTGTGGCCGGGGCGGCCGTGTGGTCTGTTGAGCGGGCCGCGACAAACACGCCCTGGTTTGACATCGGCGAGGCACCGTGACACGAGTCCTGTACGTGGGCACGCTGCAATGGGGCAGCACGAGTCTACAGCGCATGGAGTCGCTGCGGGGTTGTGTCGCGCACTTGTATGCGACCGATGTGCGTTTTCTGCAGGGCGAATACGGCACGCGGTCTGTGTGGCAGCGCGTGCAACTGCGGTGCGGGCTAGGGGGAGTCATCCGGCGAGTCTCCGAGGCCGTGATTCGCGACGCGCTTCGCTACCGGCCCGACCTGTTGTGGGTCGACCAGGGACTGGCGGTCGGGGCGGATGCGATGGCCACCGTGCGACGGGAGACGGGGGCGTTCGGCGTGCATTACACGGCCGACTCGCTTCTCTCGCCGGGCTTCGGCAGCCGCACGTTTCGGGCGGCGCTGCGGGAGTATGATCTGTGCATCACGACCAAGCCGGCGGAAGCCGATTTGTATCGTCGACAGGGCGCGGCGCGAGTGCTCTTGACACACCAGGGGTTTGATCCGCAGATCCACCGGCCCATGAACTTGGACCGCGTTGACCAGCAGCGCTACGGCTGCGAGGTGGCATTTGTCGGACAGCGAATGGAAGCGCGCGCCGCCAGCCTCGTGACCCTGCGTCGGCGACTGGAGCCACGCGCGCGGCTTCATCTCTACGGCCGAGGCTGGGAAAAGCGGCAGACCGGCCGACTGCTGGGGCCGTTGCAGAAGGGTTGGGTCGCGGGTGCGGAGTACGCCAAGGCGTTGTGCGGCGCGAAGATCTGCCTGGCATTTCTCAATCGCGAGGTGGGCGACGTCTCCACGACGCGGACCTTTGAAATTCCCGCCTGCGGCGCGTTCTTGCTGGCGGAGCGGACGGAGGTCCATCAGGAGTTGTTTGCCGAGGGGGTGGAGGCCGAGTACTTCGGCAGTGACGAGGAACTGATCGAAAAGACCCGGTGGTACCTGGCTCGCGAGCGGGAACGTCGCAAGATTGCCGCGGCCGGTTATGTGCGCTGTCAGCACGCGGGCTACAGTTGGCGGGCGCGGATGCAGCAATGCCTGGACGCTTGCCGTTCTGAAACGGGCGGAAAACCAGCGGCGCGGAGGTGCGCGTGAAGATTCTATTCGTCGCCTGTTCGGACGTCCACGCGGTGTGCTTCCATGCCATCGCCGAGGCGCTGGAGAAGTTGGGGCATGCAGTGGAAACGGTGGCCGTGTTTCCCAAGGCAGAGAACTTCCTGGCTTCGGTCGGGCGGAAAACGATCGGGCTGCGAGGCCCGTTGCAGCGACTGGCACGCCACGCTCCGGCCTGCGACGACCAGGCACTGGAGCGATTGGCTGCGTTTGAGATGCGGATATCGCGCGGGCGAATCGCGGGCACGATCGCCCGGACCGTGGCGGCCTTGCGCGAGTACTGGAAGGGGTTGTTGGTCCGAGGAGAGTACGACCGGATCGTGATCAACAACGGCGAGGGGTTTTTGCACCGGGTTCTACTGGAACAGGCGGACGGGCTGTCGCAGCGGCCGAAGGTCTGGTATACGGAAGCGGGTTTCTTTCCGGGCACCATGGTGATCGACCCGGAAGGTGTCAACCGTCACGGCGCTTTGATGGACCTGACGGTGGAGGAATTGCCTCCGGCCGGCCCGGAAACGGACGCATTCCTCGGCCGGTGGCGGCAAGGGCAGATCAGCGGGACTCCGCGCGGCGTGCGGCACTCAGTGTGGTCGCACGTGCGGTCGCTGGGCATGCTGCACCCGGTGACGTGCGCGCTGTTGGGACGAAGCCCTTGGGACATGCTGCGGTTGGCGTCCGCGGCACGGTTCAGACGCCGGGGCGCGGCTTGCGAGCCGAGTCCTGACCTGCGGCAACCGTATGTGTTCCTGCCACTACAGGTACACGACGACACGCAGGTGCTGCTGAACAGCACACACTTCCGCGACATGGCGAGCCTGGTGCGGCATGTTGCGGGCCAGGTGCCGAACCGCTTGCGGTTGGTGGTCAAACCGCATCCGGCCGACCGAGGACGCGTGGCGTCGGAGGAGGTTCGCGGCGCGCTGGCGCGGTTGGGTGATCGCGGGGTGTGGGTCGAGCAGGCCCGGTCGACGGAGCTTGCAGCGCAGGCCGAGGCTGTCGTGACGCTGAATTCGACCGTGGGCCTGGAAGCGGTGACTTGCCTTCGGCCGACATGCTGTCTAGGCGAGGCCTGGTATGCGAAGCCCGGGTTGGCGCAGGCGATTGCGAGGCCCGACGACCTGGCTGCCTGGCTGACTGCCCCGACGGCCCCCCATGCGGAGGCTGTCCGCCGACTGGTTTCGTTCCTGCGGGACGAGTACCTGTTGCCGGGCGGGTTCAGCGGGATGAGCCCCGCCCAATCGCTGGGGGCGGCCCAACGCATTGTGGGCGAGAGCCCCTGGTGGGCAAGACGGCGGGGTTTGGCCGAAGCACGCTTGGCCGGTGCAGAGGGCGTACGGTTGCGGAGAGCCGGATGACTAGATCCACGCACCCGGGGCTGACGCGGACAGAGGAAGGATTGGCGTGTACCTAGCGCTCTCGGTCTATGTCATCAGCACAGCATTGATGCTGACGCCCGCGCTGCTGGCGTGGAATGCCGGGACCTTCCGCCTGCTGCACCCGGCAGTGTTCTTCCCCATGCTGTTGGCATATCAGTCGGGCGTGCCGGTGTTGACCTACGCGTGCACGGGCGATGCGATGCTCCGCTCCAGCGCGATCTACATGGGCGACGCGGGCTATTACGTCTATCCGCTTCTGATGCAGCTTGCGGCCTGCGGGGTCTACTATCTTGGGCTGTGGGTGAGTCTGGGTTCCGTGGTGCCCACGCGGGAGGACCGCGAAGACCTGCTCGTCGACATGCCGACGCTGGCCAGGAATTCCAGCCATGTCTTTGCGACGGGGATGTTGGTGCTGGGCCTGGGGACCGTCATGAAGCTGTCGCAGTACGAGATCTTCGGCGGGTGGACGGAGGCGAAGTCGAATCCTTACGAGTTCATCCATGCGACCTATGGCTACTATTGGCTACATGTGCTCTACACATCCACGTTCGTGATCCCGGCGGTGATGTTTCTGTGTGCGCCGCTTTACGGGTTGGTGGCTTTCGGCACGGCGACGGTGGTGGCGTCATGGCTGAGTGTTTCGAAGGCGGTCGCCTTGCGCCTGGTGTTGCCGCTGGTGTTGTTCGGACTGCCCCGGCGACTCCGCAGTTGGCGCATCATGAGCGTGGCGCTGGTGGCAGGCGCGTTGTTGATCACGCCGTTGTTCGTGGCCCAGTATCGCGGCAACCAATCGGACTGGTTCGCGGAAAACGCCTTCGGATCGCTGGCGCACCGGGAGTACTCGTTCGAGTTCTTCTGCTTGGTGTCGGCGGCGGATCGCTTCGATGAATTTCCGGACACGGAGGGCTCGTATCTGGTATCCGCCATGCTGGACCTTGTGCCGCGCGTTTTGTGGCCGAGCAAGCCGACTTCGCGGAACCTGGAGTTGGGAACGCAATGGGTTCCGGCCGACTATAGCCACCGCGTGTTCGTCGCGCCGCACCTGTTCGGAACGCTGTATCTGGATGGGGGGCCGACAGGCGTCCTGGCGGGAATGGGCGTGCTGGGCCTGGCCTTTGGGGGCTGGTACGGCAGCGCCCGGCGTCAGACGCGGCGGCGGCAGAATCGCTTTCCCTTGATCTTGTTTCTGTGCAACGCCGTCATGACCAAAGGACTGGTGGATGGCGCGATCTCAAACTACCTGATGCAGGTAGTCTTCATGACGGGACTGGTCGCGGGCTGGCGAACGCTGGCCTGGTCCTGTTCCTTCAGGCTGCCCCAGAAGCGGATCCGGCCTGCGCTGCCCAAGTGGCATGCTCGGCCGGCGCGGTGGACGGCGGGGGGCAGCGGCACCGGTGCTGCGCACACTGCAGCGACCGACGGCAGGCAGCGGAGCGGACATCCACGATGGAACTGATGTTCACTGGGGAATTTCCGCCTTGCCCGGGAGGAATCGGCCGTTACGTCCACGCGCGTTGCCTTCGTCCACCGCGCGACGGCTTGCGCGTGCTGGCGGCCGAATGGCCGGGCGATGAGACGTGGGACGCGGAATCGGGCTTGAACATAGAGCGTTTCGGGTATCAGCGGGGCGGCGATTTGCGGCCTTCGTGGCGACGACTGCGGCAGATGTGGTGGGCGGAGAGTGCCCTGCGGCGCGAACTGCGAGGCACGAGCTATCGCCTGATCGCCGCCAGCGTGCTGTTTCCCTTTGGATGGGCCGCTGTTCGGCACAAGCGGCGGCACGGCCACCGCGTGGCCCTGTTTTGCCACGGCGCGGAATTGCTGCGCGCGAAGATGACCCGCGCGGGAAAATGGCTCTACGAGCACACGATGCCATCCGTGGATTTGTACATCGCCAACAGCCGAATGACGGCGGACATCCTGGTATCGCAAGGTTGGGACCGTCGTCGCATCAGCGTGATTCCCTGCCCGATTGATCACCAGCGATTTCATCCCGATGCGGACCGGAACCGCTTTCGAACGCAATGGATCGGCGAGGACGGAACGGGCCCCGTGTTGTTGACCATCTGCCGTCTGGACGATCTCGGCAAGGGGATCGACACCGTGCTGGGGATCATGCCCCGGCTGCAGGAGCGTTTTCCGGGCATTCGCTACGTTGTGGTCGGTGACGGACCGCTGCGGGACCGGTACGCGGCCATGGCGCGCGAGCTGGGCGTAGAACGCCAGGTGATTTTAGCCGGGCATGTGAGCGACGCGGACCTGCCCGCCTGTTATGCGGCCTGCGACTTGTTTCTGCTCATGTCGCGCCGCGTGGCGGACGTGGGGTATTGCGAGGGATTTGGGATCGTGTATCGCGAGGCGATGGCCTGCCAGCGGCCGGTGATCGTCTCCACGGAGGCAGGAATGAAGGACTTCGTGACGCACGGCGAGAATGCGATGCTGGCCGATCCACGAGACGCGGACGGGATTCTGCACGCGTGTGTGGATGTGTTGAGCGATCCGGCGACGGCCAGCGAGATGGGACGCCGCGCGCGATCCTTTGCCGTGCAGGAACCCGACTGGTCGCCGCTAGATCAACTGGCATGACTGCAAGCGGACCCTACCAAGGAACGTGTTGATGGATGTGGGCACAAGTCCGGCGGTTTCGATCCTGGTTCCTTGCCGGAACGAAGCGCACCGGATCGAAGCTTGCTTACACGCCGCCTTGGCGCAGGAGCCGTTGGACGATGGGCGCGGCGTGGAGATCCTGGTCGCCGATGGAATGAGCGACGACGGTACGCGGGAAATCGTCGGCCGGATCATGGCCGAGCATGCCAGCGTGAGGATGATCGACAATCCGGGGCAAATCGTGTCCACGGGCATGAATGCGGCGATTCTCGCCGCGCGCGGCGAGATTATTGTCCGCATGGACGCACACAGCGTCTACGCGGCGGACTATGTGCGGCAGTGTGTGTCGGCGCTGCGGACCACGGGCGCCGACAACGTGGGTGGGCCCCAGCGAGCGCAGGCGCGCGGCTATATGCAGCGCGCGATCTGTGCGGCCCACCATTCCAGTTTTGCCGTGGGAGGCTCGCGGTCGCACACGCCGGACTACGAAGGTGAAGTGGACAGCGTGATCTACGGTTGCTGGCGCAAGACGACATTGCTCAAGGCCGGCCTGTTCGACACGGAATTGGTGCGGAACCAGGATGACGAACTGAGCTTCCGACTGGTGCGGCAGGGCGGGCGTGTGTGGCAAACGCCGAAGATTCGCAGTTGGTACTGGCCGCGGTCGACGTTGCGGTCGTTGGCCCGACAGTACTTGCAGTACGGCTACTGGAAGGTGCGCGTGATCCAGAAGCACGGCCGGCCGGCATCGGCCCGGCACCTGGTCCCGGTGGGGTTTGTTGCGGGCGCCTGCTTGGGATGGCTGCCCGGGTTGTGGTTCTGGCCCTGCTGGGCGTTGTACGGCGGCCTGTGGCTGCTGTACCTGTCGATGAGCCTGTATTTTGCCTGTCGGGCGGCGGCGCGTGACGGCTGGGACCTCCTGCCCGTCTTGCCGGCTGTATTCCTGGTCTATCATTGGGCCTACGGGAGCGGGTTTGCCTGGGGGATCGTCGACTTCGTGTTGCTGAAGCGCGGAACGACCTCCTGTATGAGAACCCTGACGCGTCTGTCCGGCTGAGGCGTCAACCGCCCTGGCGGTTGTGGAAAGGAGAAACCCATGGATCAGCACGAACGTCTATTGGCCGGATGCCGGATCATTCCCGACACGGTGGACGAACTGAGCTACCTGAAACACATCGCGCGCTATGAGTTTGCCGCCGCCTATGTGAAAGGCCGGCGCGTGCTGGACATCGGCTGCGGCACGGGATACGGGAGCCACTTCCTCGCCTGTTCAGGGGCCAGGTCCGTCATCGGCCTGGACGTCTCGACCGAGGCCGTGGGCTATGCCCGAGAGCATTTTCACGCCGACAACTTGTGTTTTCGCACGGGAGACGCGCAACATATCGACATCGCCAGCGCCAGCGTCGACGTAGTCATCTCATTCGAGGCCATCGAACACCTGGTGGAGCCGGAGCGATTGCTGGACGAAGCTGGCCGAACTCTTTGTGCCGACGGGCTGTTGGTGGTCAGCACGCCGAATCGGCGGTTCTGCAGTCCGTTCGGGGCGTTGCATCGGACGGTGAATCCGTTTCATGCCCAGGAATGGCTGCCCGACGAGTTCTATGAGCTGTTGGGCACGCGTTTTGGGCAGTTGACGAGATTTGGCCAGGTGCACGTAGATCATCCGCGCCAGCAGGTGCTGGGAACCTGGTTCCGGCATCGGATGCATCGTTGGCTGATCAAGCCGGCATATCGCGCGTTGCACGAGACGCGATTTGAGAGGACGGCGAAACAGGTGTATCGCACAGTGTGTGGCCCCGACAAGGACCGCCACGGGGACGTGCCGATGGCGGCTTCACGCTCGGCGCCGTCGTTGGAGGAAGCTCGAACGGAGCATTTCCGCGTCCGGGAAATGGACGCGGATCAAGACTATCTCGTGCTTCTGGCCGTGTGTTCGCAACCTGTCCGACCCTGATCGAGACGCATGACGCCTGCTTCGCCAGTCAAGACGCCGGATATTGAGGAAGATCGCATCCGGGGCGCCTATGCGCGCCGTTCGGCAAGCGACTGCTACAGCCATTTTCATCCCGGACACTTGCTGATGGTCCAGCAGCGAGAGCGGCTGATGCTACGGCTGTTGCGTCGCGTGGGCGTCAGCAACTTGGAGCAAGTGCGGACTCTGGAGGTGGGTTGTGGCAGCGGAAACTGGCTGCGCGAATTTGTCAGATGGGGCGCACAACCGGACAACCTGGTCGGAATCGACCTTCTGCCCGATCGGATAGCCGAAGCGCGGCGACGGTGCCCGCCCGGTGTTGATCTTCGCTGTGCCAGCGCGGCTCGGCTGGACTTCCCTGCGGCCTCGTTCGACCTGGTGCTGCAATCCACGGTCTTCACATCGATCCTCGACGCGGACATGCGGCGGCAGGTGGCGGCGGAGATGATACGCGTGCTGCGGCCCGAGGGGATCATTCTGTGGTACGACTTCCGCGTGGACAACCCGCGCAACCGGGACGTGCGCGGCGTGGGTGGCCGCGAAATCCGGGCATTGTTCAGCGGCTGTCGCGTCAGCCTGGAACCACTGACCTTGGCACCTCCGCTGGCGCGCTGGTTGGCCCCGCGAAGTTGGCTGGCCAGTTCGCTCTTGGAGTGCATTCCCTGGTTGTGCACGCATTACCTGGGAACGATTCGGAAGGTGGCCCCATGAAGCGCGCCTTGGATATCGCGGCGTCGGTGATAGGCCTGTTGACGTTGGCCCCGGTGATGTTGTTGGCGGCGGTGCTGGTCAAGCTCAGCTCGCCGGGACCGGTGTTCTTCTGCCAGGATCGCGTGGGGCGGAACTTCCGACGGTTTGGGATCTACAAGTTCCGCACCATGTGCCAGGACGCACCGGCCAAGGGTCGGCCCATTACGGTCGGTTGCGATCCGCGCATCACGCCCGTGGGCCGCGTCCTCCGCATGACCAAGATCGATGAGCTGCCGCAGTTGTTCAACGTGCTGCTGGGCCAGATGAGCCTAGTGGGGCCTCGGCCCGAAGCCCCTTGCTACGTGGATCTGTTTCGCGAAGACTACGCGGAGATCTTGCGTGTACGGCCGGGCATTACGGATCTGGCCTCACTGAAGTACCGGGACGAGGCGGCCCTGCTGGGCGAAGCGGCCGACCCCGATCGAGCGTACGTGGAGCAGATCCTGCCGGACAAGATCCGCTTGGCGCGCGACTACCTTGCGCGCCGTTCCTTGGCCTTCGACTTGCGACTGATCGCGGCGACGGTGCTGACGCTGGCTCGCGACACGCTGTTGGGCCGGCCAACGCCGGCAGGGAATGGCGAGGCTGGCAGAACCGACTACGGCTCGCGTCACAAAGCGGCATAGCAACAACACACGACCGTGCTGCGCGGCCCTTGCAAGTACCCCTGAACTGTCCTTCGACTGCGAGTGCTTCCATGGAAGTCCCCTTCTTTCGTCCGTCGATCGGTGAGGCTGAGATTGAAGAGGTCGTGGCGTGCCTGCGTTCCGGATGGTTGACCACCGGGCCGCGCACCAAGCGATTTGAGGCGGAATTCTCGGCCTTCGTGGGGGCAAAGCACGCCGTGGCCGTGAATTCCTGCACGGCCGCGCTGCACCTGGCCGTCGAGGCCCTAAGGCTCGGGCCGGGGCAAGCGGTGCTCGTGCCCACCATGACTTTCGCCGCGACGGCGGAGATCGTGCGCTACCAGGGGGCCGTGCCGATCCTGGTCGACTGTGATCCGGTCACGCTCAACATGGATCTGGACGACGCACAGCGCAAGCTCCGGCAACTGCGCGAAGGGGACTTGCCGGTCCCGGCGGATCTGGAGCCGGTCGGCATCATTCCGGTACACGTGGGCGGTTTGATGCTGGATATGGATCAGGTGGCCGAATTTGCCGAGCGGAATGGGCTATGGGTGGTGGAAGACGCCGCCCATGCCTTGCCGGCCGCTTTTCGGAAAGGCTGTGTACGCTTTTCAGGGCCGTCGGAGCCGGTTACCGCGGGGCTGTTTTCGGGCCGGCTTCAGGACCGGCAAGACACCTGGCGATCCTGCGGGCAACGCACGGCAACGGTGACTTGCTTCTCCTTCTACGCCAACAAGACCATGACCACCGGCGAAGGGGGCATGGCCGTCACCGACAACGAACGACTGGCGGAACATATGCGTCAGATGTCGCTGCACGGGCTGTCGCACGATGCGTGGCGGCGCTATATGGGCGGGGCCGCGTGGGACTATCGCATTGTGGCCCCGGGCTATAAGTACAACCTGACTGATGTGGCCGCCGCCTTGGGGATTCACCAACTGGCGCGCGCGGAGGCGATGCGCCAAGAGCGGGAAGAATTGGCTCATGAGTACCGGCACGCCCTGGCCGATGTGACGTCGATCGAGCTTCCTCCTGACCCGAGCGACCGCCTGCACGCCTGGCATCTGTTCCCCATCCGGTTGCGCCTGGACCAGCTTGCGGCGGATCGGAACGAATGGATCGACGCGCTGCGCGCACGAGGCGTAGGCTGTTCGGTGCACTGGCGGCCGCTGCATCTGCATCCCTATTACGAAGAGACCTATGGATGGGGCGAGGAGCAGTTGCCGTGCGCATCGGCGGTCTGGCCCCGACTGGTCTCCCTGCCGCTGTTTCCCGGAATGCGCGCCGATGAACACCAGCACGTGGTGCAAACGGTGCGCGATCTGTGCCGCGCCTGCGAGCGGCGATACCGGGCGGCCGCCTGAACGTCTCTCTGGCTGAGAGTTGTTCCGGGCGATTCTTGCACGGCCCCGGGCCAGGACTGGCCAACGCACGGGCGAGCGCCGGGCTTCTGTTGCCGATCCCCGATGCGCGGTCTTCGTGCGACCGCAGCAACTCCTGGGCGGAACGGCTTGAAAGCGCGGGCCGCTGCGGCTATTCTGCCGCAGGAGCCGTTTCTTTTCCGGTCTCTGGATGCGTGGTCAGGATCGGGGACCGAATATCGCGCTAGCTTGGGGGGGCGGACCATGTTCATCGGTGCACGCGGGGGAGTATTGTGGCTGGCGACCTGGATGGCCTGGATCGCGACGGCGAGGGCCGATGTGTTGCTGGTGGACCAAGGGCAGCCGCAAGCGGTCATCGTCGTTGCCGACCAACCGTCACCGGCAGCCAAGCGAGCGGCGAAGCTGTTTGCCGACACCCTGAGCCAGATCTCCGGCGGGCCATTGCCGGTTGTGGCAGAGAAGAGCCTGGGGCCGGTGAGCGTGCGCGAGGGAACGATCGTTGCGGCGGGCCGCGAAGCGAAGGGTTTTGTCCTCATCGGCGAGAGCGGCCTGCTGCGTCAACTGGGGCTGTCGACTGACGGTTTCAAGCCGGGCGAAGTGCAGATCGCCACGCGCGGCAACGCCCTGGCCCTGTTTGGCGCAGATCAGAAGACGCCCGGCGATCCGGACGGCTCGATCTATGCCACCACGATCTTCCTGGAACAGCAGCTTGGCTGCCGTTGGTTGTGGCCGGGGCCGGAGGGGAAGGTTCTTCCCAAGCGGGCTACGGTCCGGATAGGGGAGGTGCAGTATCGCTATGCACCGCGAATCCTGCAGCGCAAGATCCGGCCCGGCGGTTATAGCGACCGCGTGCAGGCGGGGTTGGACAAGCTGGGCATCACCAAGGAGCAATACGACGAGGCGCAGCGCAAGGTCCAGACCGGGAAGGCCGAAGTAGGCTGGATGGACTGGCAGTGCCTGGGCGGCTCGCTGGAGCTGCACGCCGGCCACGCCTTTGGCGACTACTGGACGCGGTTCGGCAAGGTGCATCCTGAGTGGTTTGCGATGCAGCCCAACGGCTCGCGCGACCAGAGCCTGTCGGCTTCGCGTCCGCGCCTGTGCAAAACGAACGCCGAACTGCTGGATCAGATTGCGAAGGACAAGATCGAGGCCTTGAATGCCCAGCGGGGACCGGTGAAGAGCGTTTCCATCTGCCCCAACGATGGCGGCCGAACGACCTTCTGCATGTGCCCGGAATGCAAGAAGCTCGATCCGCCCGAGGGACGCAAATTGGAGTTCCTCTACGACGACGCCAGCGGCGGCCGTCCGGAACGGAAATATTTCGACTACGTTTCGCTGACGGACCGGATGCTGGTGTTTTACAATGCGATTGCCGAACGCGTGACGAAGGTCCATCCCGATGCGCTGCTGTGCGCCGACGCCTACAGCAAGTACTCGGCTCCGCCATTGCACGGCAAGCTGCATCCCAACGTGGTGATTCGCTTTGTGCCGTCGTCGTGGACCAGCGAGAGCAAGCGGGGCGAGTCGCGCGCGGACTGGGACGCCTGGTCCAAGGCGGCGGCGAAGATCTTCTACCGGCCCAACGGGCTGCTGGCCACGCGGCGCATGGGCGTGCTGTGTCTGTTCCCGCATCGGCTGGCCGAGGATCTGCGGCACCTGGTGAGCACCGGGTTGGTGGCCACGGACTTCGATTCGTGTACGCACAGTTGGGCGGCAGACGGATTGAACTTCTACGTCGCGGCCCGGCTGTTGTGGAATCCAGACCTGGACGTGGACGGACTGATTGGCGACTATTGCCGGACAGGGTTTGGGCCGGCGGCAGGGCCGGTGGAGCAGTACCTGCGAAGGATCGAAGCCTTGACAGACGAGATGGCCCAGAAAGAATGGGAGTTGATCGAGCCCTATACACCGGCTGTGGTGGCTGAGTTGCGGCGATTGCTGGAGGAGGCGCAGCGGTTGGCCGGGGCGGATGCCGAGGTTCAGGCCCGACTGGAGCTGTTGCGGACAGGGCTGGAGTTTACGGACGTGCAGGCCCAGGCCCATGCCCTGTGCAAGGCCGATCCGCGTCCGGACAGGGCGGCGGTCGTGGAGCTGCTGGAGCGTCGCAAGCGGTTGATGCAGAAAATCGTGTTGACCCGTCCACAGGCGATCAACGTGGCCATAGTCGCCTGGGGTGAGGGTCGACCCTGGAACGACTTGGGCTGGAGTTGGGAGCGGTCGGCCAAGGGATTTTCGACGGACAAGAACTAGCGGAGTCTTTGTTGGCTTCCATCACATCACAGAAGGACTGCATGATGCACGCGAATCACTTGATCTACGGTGTCCACGTGACCGATCGGATGACCAAGGCCGGCGCAGTGCAGGCCGTGCTCACCGAATACGGCTGCTACATCAAGACGCGGATCGGCCTGCACCACGTGGACGACAACCTGTGCTCGCCACGGGGGTTGATCTTACTGGAGATGTACGGCGAGCGAGCCAAGTGCGAAGAGATGGGCCAGCGATTGACGGCCATCGAAGGGGTGGAAGTGCAGCGGATGTTCTTCGACCACCCGGCGTAAGGAGAGTCGCGCACGCGTGACGAACCTCATCCTGCGTCAAAAGCGCAACGATCCGGCGCGGCGGCCCCAGGGCAGCAGGCTGGCCACAGCGCTGACGGCGATCTGTACCAGGAAGCAGGCTGGCATGGCCCACAGGAAGCTGATCCCCTTGGTGCCGGTCAGTTCCTCCCAGTAGCTGATACCCACGACGACGGTCACGCCGAAGGCGGCGCCGATCAGGGTGCCGGGGCCGGTGGCCCAGGGGACGAACATGGCCATGAAGAACAGGCCGAAGAGGGGGGTGGCCAGGGCGTTGACCACCTTGTAGGCGATTTCCAGCAGATTGCCCTGGACCTCACCTACGTAGGAGCTGAGGAAGACCACGATCGCGCCGATGACCACGGAGAGGTATTTTTCCATCCGGGCGCCAGTGGGGTCGTCGGCCGCTGACTTGCGAAAGCCGAAACGATCGATGAAGTCGGCGGTAACCACGGCGCAGGACGAGTTGATGCCGGCCGAGAGACTGGACATGGCCGCGGCCAGCAACCCGGCCACGACGAGGCCGCTGAATCCGGGTGGCAGGCCGACGACAATGAACCGGGTGAAGAGTTGATCGGCGTTATCGAAGATTGTCTGGCCGTCGGCCATTTGCTGCGGGGCGTGGCGGAAGTAGGCCAAGAGGGCCAGGCCCAGGGCGGCGAGCAGAAAGAGCACCAAGGTGTTGGCGATGAGGGCCATGTTGAGCACGCCCCGTGCGGCCGGCGCATCACGCGTGGCCAGGTAGCGCTGGATGGCCATCTGGTCTGATCCGGCAGTGGAGATGTACCAGGTGAAGGTGGCCACGATTGCGCCCAGGAAGGTGATCCGCACGTTGGGATCGTAGAAGGTGGGCTCGGTCCAATGTGCGGCCCACTCGTGTGGCCACCAGGCGCCGACTCCGCCCAAGTAGACGCTCACAGCAATGATGCTCACGACTGCGCCGGCAAAGAGAATCAAGGCCTGGAGCACGTCGGTGATGACCACGGCCTTGAGTCCGCCCATGGCCGTATAGACCAGCGTGACGATTCCCAGCAGGCAGCATACGTGGGGCGTCCAGGAATGATCCAGGCCGATCAGCGGCAGAAGCACCGACCCCACCGTGGCGTAGATGATCACGGCCATCCACAGCAGGCGGACCATCAAGAATAGCGCCGAGCCCAGCATGCGAACCGCCAATCCCAGGCGGACTTCGAGGATTTCGTAGGCGCTGGTGATCCTCAAACTCATGATGTAGGGGATCATGAAGTAGCCGGCCACGAGGGCCACCAGGGGATAGGCCAGGACGATGGCCGCGATCATGGGGCCGTACTTGATCATCTCGCCGGGCCAGCCGAGATAGGAAATCGTGCTGAACAACGTGGCAAACAAGGACAGGCCGACCGTCAGCGGCTTCATCTTTCGCCCGCCCAGCAGGTAGTCCTCCTTGGTCTTATTCTTGCGCCAGTAGTACCAGCCGATGGCCAACATGCCGATGGCATAAGCGACGATCACAGTCCAGTCCAGCAGGCCCAAGTAATGCGGGTCGCGGCGGTCGATACGGAGCAGGACCCAGGCGGCTGCGGCGCGCACGTCCGGATCGGACTCGGCCAACAGGCTTTGCAGCAGCGGCAGGTCGTCGGGTTGGGCGATGCGGCCCAAGGCGTCCAGGGCCCGGAGCCGCTGGGCCAGCTCTCCGGAACGCGCGTATTGAATCAGCGGCTGTCTCCAGGTGGTTTGCTGGTCCGAGGGGGTGTGAACGGCGGCGGCCGCGACCAAGGTGGCGCGGACGGGGGAATCGGCCGACTCGGCCTCGATGGCCGCCAGCAACGCGGCGCGCGCCGGCGCGCTGATCGCACGCAGTTTCAGGAAGACATAGGCGGCCGCGCCGCGAGTCTTGGCATCGGACGAACGGAGCAGGTCGGCCAGGGCTTGCTCGGCCCCCGGCTCGCCTGAATGGACCAGCACCCAGCGCGCGTAGACGGCCATCGATCCGCTCGGTGCGGCGGCCTCTTTTTGCACCAGGGCCAATTCCTCACCGGGCTGGGCCCGATAGCCCAGCTTGGCCAACGATTCCACGGCGTGCAGCCGGTCGCTGGCGGCAGGATCGAGAAACACGGCCCGGATCTTGGCGACCCACTGGGCTGACTGGCGCTGTTCGATGTTGGCCTTGGCCAGGACGCGCCAAATGCCAATGCGGTATTGGGGCTCGTTGCCGTATTGCGCCAGCTCGGCCTGGAAGACCTGATTGACACGATCCGGGTAGTCCAGCCCCAGGAGGAATTCGGCGGCATGCACCTTGATCCAACGCGGCTCACGATCCAGCACTTGGCGCAGCACCTCCAGGCATCGCTCGCGGTTCGGAGCAGGCGCGGGCTCGGCCGCTGCTGCGCACAAGCAAGTTCCGACTGCGAACAGCGAAAGCAGCGCGGAGAAGAATCGCATGACCGGCTCCTGGAGATTACGGTGCGCCCGGAGAGTCGTTTCGTCGACGCAGTCATTCTGACCGCCGGGAGGCCCTAGAGGAAGGGGGGCACGTCGATGCTGGGGATGTGGAACCAGCCGGTGAGGCGGCCGAACAGGCAGGCCAGGCCGTACGTGAGCATCGAGCAGCGAGGCAGTCCGCCCCAAACCCAGGCCCAGGGCATGACCAGCCAGATCAGGAACATCCAGGATAGGAGCCGATTGTCGAGCGTGGCGAGCCAAGGGCCGTGCAACAGCCAACAAATGGCGATCAGCGGAAAGGTGACGATCGCCAGGACGCGCGTCTGGTCGTCGGAGACGGGCAGGAGGACCAGCAGCAGGGCGAACAGGACTGCCAGGAAGGGCCAGGCCTCGCGACCTCGTTCGGCGTACTTGATTGCGGCCAGCCAGCCCACGCCCAGCACCGACCAGAGGCAGAAGTGGATGTGCAGGAAGAAATGCCGCAGGACGCTGGCCAGATGATCCGAGAGCCAGTCCAGGCGACCGGAACTGAGTTGTACTTGCCAGCAGGCAAAGAGGCCTGCCAGCAGCAGCTTGCCGGCCACGACTCCGATCAACAGCAGCAGGGCCCAGGCGGGGCGGTAGTCGCAGGCCGTGCGCGAACGCCGCGACAGGACCAACATGGCCAGCGCGCCGCCGGCGGCGAAGAAGGCTTGCTCGAAGTGCTCCATACCCAGGGCCATACCCAGGGCCAAGGGGGCCCAACGGCTGCGTGGAAAGGCGACCGCCGCGGCCATGAGGAACAGGGTGATCGAGTCGGTTCCGACCCAGTAGTAGGCCGTGCCGGAGACGGGCAGGATCAAGAACAGGATCCACGACACGCGCGCTTCGCGCTCGGGCAGGCGTCGGAAGATCGTCCAGGCCACCAGGGCCGTGAAAGCGAACGAGAAGAGCAGGTGAAAGCAAAACAGGGGCCACAGTCCGTGGATTCCCAGCACCCAGGCCAGGAACGGGCCCAGCCAGTTCCAGAAGAGATGGCTGCAGCCGTACTCCAAGGTGTTTTCGAAGGGATTCTCGGCCACTTCACGCAACTGGATCAGATTCGGCAGGTACCAGATGCCGGACTTGAAAACGGTGAGCAGAAAGCCGATGCTCAGCAGCCGGCGAACGGAAGACCGGAAGAGAAATCCTTCCAAGTGGTCCACAACCTGCAACATCCGTGCATCCTCCAGGCATTGGCAGCGGAAGCGAAGACAGGCTTTACCGGTCCGAGCCATCGGTCAGCCAGCGGGCCGACACGCGCGCCAACGAGATCTTTTCGTAAGGGTCTTTCAAGCCGCGCTCGTAAAGGCACAGCAGGGTCCCGTCGTCCAGCACGGCCAGCGAGGAGTAGGCCGCCGGACCGGGCCAGAGCACTTTACCTACGGGCCACGTCTGGCCTTCGTCGTTACTGAGACGCAGCGTCATTTCTCTGCGCGCGTTGGACTCGGAGGGGTTGGAGAAAGCAATGTACTGCTTGTCGCCAGCCGGTGCGTAACGGCGAATGCTGGCCTGACAGATGGGTTCGATCAGCGCGGAGTCGTGCCCGACGGGGGACCAGGTCAGGCCGCCATCGGTGCTGCGGCTGACCGCTCGCGTGCGCTGCGTGCGGTCGTAGTTGCGCATGTTGAGCAACAGCGAGCCATCGGCCAGTTCCACCACCTCGCACTCGTTGCAGGCAGGGCCGGCAGACCCGCCGAGCTTCCAGGTGGCGCCGTGGTCGTCGCTGTAGATCACGTGCGAGCAGTACTGCTTGCTATCGCCATCGATATGGTCGCAGGGAATCATCAGCCGGCCGGTGCGAAGTTGGATCCCCGAACCGGGGCCAGTGGCGTACCAGGTCCATTCGGGCCGTTTGACCGCCTGGGTGATCTCGACCGGTTTGGCCCAGGTGCGGCCATCGTCGGTGCTCTGGGTGAGCCACACGGTGCGCGTACCTTGACTGGTGCGCGCGATGATCTCCCGTTCGCGGTCGGTGCCCAGGTTGTGGGTCAACAGCAGCCAGATCGTACCGGTGCTGCGGTCGACCACGGGGCAGGGATTGCCGCAGGTGTTGCCGGCATCGTCCCACACAACTTCTTGGGCGGAGAAGGTGCGGCCACCGTCGGTGCTGCGTTTGAGCAACAAGTCGATATCGCCCGAGTCGCCGCGCCCCAGTTTTCGTCCTTCACAGAAGGCCAACACGGTTCCCTTGAGGCTCGTGATGACCGAAGGGATGCGGTAGGTATGGTAGCCGTCCTGGCCGGCGGTGTAGACGTCGACCTGCTGCGGCAAGCGTGCGGCCTCGGCATCGAGTTCCGAGAGCTTGAATCGCACGCTGACCACCGAGTTCTTCTCGCCCGGCTCCAGGACGGCGTAGGTCGTGGCCACCACGGTGCCGTCAGGCAAGACCTCGACGCCGGGATAGCCCAGATCGCCTTTCTTCGGGCTGCGCAGCAATCGCGCGCGATACTGGCCTTGCCGCAGATGCACGATGTCGTCGTAGGTGCCGACCCAGGCCACGAAATCGCCCTTGGTGGGACTGAGAAGGGTCGTGTCGCGGAAGCAGATCACCAGCCGGCCGTCGGGCGTGTAGCGGCCCATGTGCCGGTCGCCGGTCAAGCTGGCGGGCAATTCCGCGGGGTCGGACCAGGTGCGGCCTTCGTCATTGCTGGTGATCAGCAAGGAGTTGAAACGGCGAGCGTTTTCCCGCGCCAGGGCCGCCAGTTGCTTGCCGTCTGGCGAGCGGACCACGAAGGGCTCGCAAGGACTTGCGCCCGGATAGGCCGCGATCTGGCGCTGGTCGCTCCAGGTCAGGCCGCCGTCGGAGGAGATGGCCTGCCAGAGCGTCAACGGGGCCCGATCCTTGTTTTGCGGTCCGCGATGGTACATGGCCAGCAACCGGTTGCCGGAAATGGGCACAATCGTGATCGGCGCCACGATGCAGGTCAGCCCGTTGGGCTGCATGGGGCTCCAGGTGCGGCCTTCGTCCAGAGAGACCGACTGCTGCATTGGGCCCGCGCCGGCGAAGACGAACAGGCGCGCGGTGCCCTGCGGATCGACCAGGCGGTGGATGGCGGGGCAATTACGGACCGTGGACCAGTTTTCCGGCACAGGCAGCAGGTCACTCCAGGTCAAACCGCCGTCGTTGCTCCGTTTCATGGGGCCACATGTCCCGCCGTGATTGTAGGTCCACACGGCGAACAGGGTCTTGCCGTCGGGCATCAGCAGGGTAGTGGGATGGCCCTGGTAGACGTCGGCCGTGCCTCGGGCAATGACCACCTGACGTTGCTTCTGGTGGGAGAGATCGAGGGTGGGAATCGTGTAGGCGTCGGATTGGGTTCGCGCGCACAGCTTGGGCGGTGGTGGGAGATCTTCGAGTTGGCCCGTGGCGGCGAACTGGGCGATGCGCATCGTGCTGCGCCAGGGGCGGAAGCCGATACGGTCTACGGGCGCGTCGCCAATTTCTCCTTCGAAGACCTGTCGGCCATTGACGGCGATGGTCAGTCGACGGCCCTGACGTACGGCCTCCAAGCTCACCGGTTTACCTTCCTCCAGAGTGCCTGCAGAAGGTCCCAAGAATGCTGTTTTACTGCCGAAGAGGGGGCCTTGGACGAACATCTGGCCGTTACCCCCTTCGAAACCGAAATGGCTCTCACCGAGCACGAAGGAAGCGGCGCTGCGCGCTAGATCGCGGCAGGTGAGTTGGGCCGTGACGCGGAAATCGCCCTGCCTTGGGGTTTTGCCGGCTACCAGGAAGTTGCCCGTGCCGCGACATTCGAGGTAGCCTTGGCCCGGAGTCCAGTCGGCCCCTTCGACGCGAACATCGCGCGCCTGGCCCGCCTCGATGAACACGGCCTGGGACTCCGCCGCGAGCAGGGGGACGCGTTGGGCAAGCAGGACCAGCAGTGCGGCGGCAAGTCGGTACGACATGGCACAGTCTCCAAGCGGCGAGGTCTTTTCCAACGATCCCATGTCGCAGCGATTGGCGCGGCGGAGATCGCCTGGACGCGAGCTGCCACGGATAGGATTTTCCTCAGGATATCCTGCCGGCCGGAGGGGCTCAAGCAGCCACATCCCCCCTTTCCTCCAGCCCTGGCATCTTGCTGTCGGCCAGCTTATCATGAGGGGACAATTTGGGGAGCCAGGAGAGCCTTGTATGGCTGAGTCCATGACCGATATGGATTGCATCGAGCGGATCGAAGACACCGCGCATCTGGAAGAGCTGCTGAGTCGGCCGACACCGGAAGTGGTGGAGACCATGCGGCGGATGCAGGGGGACCTGATCGTTCTGGGCGTGGGCGGCAAGATCGGCCCAAGCCTGGCGCGGATGGCGCGGCGCGCCAGCGATGCGGCCGGTGTGCCGCGGCGGATCTTGGGCGTAGCGCGTTTTTCCTCGCCCGACTTGCCGCGTCAACTGGAAAGCCAGGGGATCGAGACTCTGCGCTGCGACTTGCTGGAGCGTAGCGAGTTGCAGCGCCTGCCCGACATGCCCAACGTGCTGTATCTGGCAGCGATGAAGTTTGGCTCGACGGGCAACGAGGCGTTGACCTGGGCCATGAACAGCTACTTGCCGGGCATGGTCTGCGAGAAGTATCGGAGCAGCCGGATCGTTTCCTATTCGACCGGCAACGTGTACGGCATGGTGCCGGTGACCGGTAGCGGCTCGCGAGAAGAGGACTGTCCGCGGCCGGAAGGCGACTATGCCCAGAGCTGCCTGGGGCGGGAACGGATCTTCACCTATTTCAGCCAGCGGCTGAACATTCCCTGCGCGCTGTTGCGATTGAACTACGCCACGGAGATGCGTTACGGGGTGCTGGTGGACGTGGCCTTGCAGATCCTGGCCGGCCAGCCGGTCGACGTGACCATGGGCTACTTCAACGCCATTTGGCAGGGCGATTCCAATGCCATGACGCTGCGAGCCTTCGACCATGTGGGGGTGCCGGCCGTGCCGATCAACATTGCCGGTCCGGAGAAGCTCCGCGTGCGAGAACTGGCTGAGCAATTGGGCCAGTGGCTGGAAAAGCCGGTGACGATTGCCGGCCGCGAGGCGACCGACGCTTTGCTCAGTGACGGCCGGCGAGGACACGAATTGCTGGGGCGGCCGCGCGTGCCGGTGCAACGGCTGGCGCGCTGGATCGCCGACTGGCACCGCCGCGGTGGTGCGACGTTGAACAAGCCCACGCACTTCCAGACCCGGGACGGGAAGTTCTGATGTCCATGCAGTTCGAACACATCGGCATCGTGACCAACGAGGTCAAGCCGGGCGAGAAATACGTGCCGGCCACGCGCGTCTGGCGGACCGACTATCTGACCCACCCGTTTCGCGTGGAATGGCTGCGGTTTGAGGCAGAGAGCAGTGTGCCGGAGGCGGTGCGGACGCAACCGCACGTGGCTTATCGGGTGGAGGACGTCGTGGCCGCGGGTCGGGGGTTGAAGGTGCTGCTGGAGCCCTTTGACGTCGGTCCGCGGATCGTGGCCTTTTATCAGACCGACGACGGTGCGGTCGTCGAGTTCGTGCAATACAAGGAGGCGGCGAAGACTTCATGACCATCAACCCCATCATTCAACGCATCTTGCGGCGGGGCGTGGTGATTCCGGCCAGTCCTTTGGCCCTGACCGCCCAGCGGAAGCTGGACGAGCGGCGGCAGCGCGCCGTATGGCGATACTATTCGGCGGCAGGCGCAGGCGGAGTGGCGGTGGGCGTGCACACGACGCAGTTCGCCATCCGCGAGCCGAAGATCGGCCTGTTTCGGCCGCTGTTGGCCCTGGCTGCCGAGGAGTTCGACCGCCTGGATGCGGCGCGCGTGGAACCCCTGATCCGCGTGAGCGGCGTCTGCGGCCGCACCGAGCAGGCGGTGGGCGAAGCGCTGGCGGCCCATGATTTGGGCTACCACGCCGTGCTGCTGAGCCTGGGCGCGATGCGTGACGCCGATGACGACGGCTTGCTGGAGCACTGCCGCAAGGTGGCCGAGGTCATGCCTCTGGTGGGTTTCTATCTGCAACCGGCCGTGGGCGGACGGTTGTTGAGCTATCGCTTCTGGCGACGATTCCTGGAAATCGACAATGTGGTCGCCATCAAGGTGGCCCCTTTCAACCGCTATCAGACGATCGACGTGATGCGCGCCGCGGCCGAATCGGGCCGTGAGGACGTGGCCCTGTATACGGGCAACGACGACAGCATCGTATTGGACCTGGTGACCACGTACCGGTTCCCGGTGCGCGGCGAGATGGTTGCGCGGCGGTTCGTGGGCGGATTGCTGGGGCACTGGTCGGTGTGGACCTATCGGGCGGTGCAGATCTTGCGATCCTGTCACGCTCTATCCGCCGCCGAAGGGCCTTTCTCCGAGGATATCCTGAGCCTGGCCATGGAAGTGACCGATTCGAACGCGGCCCTGTTCGACGCCGCCAACGGCTTCGCCGGTTGCATTGCCGGCCTGCACGAGATCTTGCGCCGCCAGGGACTGCTGGAGGGCGTGTGGTGCCTGGATCCGCAAGAGACGTTCGGTCCCGGCCAGTTGCAGGAGATCGAACGCGTGTGCCAGGCCTATCCGCACCTGACCGACGACGACTTCGTGGCCCGGCATCGCGACGAATGGCTGGCCGACTGAAGCGGCCCGCGTGTGACTAGTGACGAGCGTCCTTCTGAGCGCAGGGGAGAATCTCCGGCGGTGTTTTGGCTGCCAGGTCCTTCGCTTCGCTTCAGGATGACAGGCTCCCTCCTTCCGTTACGATCTTCCCTCCGTTTCGATCTTCTCGATCTTCAAGGATCCCCGCCATGACAGGCTTGGTTTCTCCGCTGCTTTCGCTGCTGGTGTGGGCCGCGGAACCGCAACAGGTTCTGGCCGATTATCAGACACATTGTCCCGTGTCGGCGATTGAGACACGCGACGCGACGATCGAGTTGGCCCCCGACAAGCCGGTGCTCCAGGTGCAGTTCGGCCACAAGCAGGCGTGGCCGGGGATCACGTTCAAGGCGTCCCAAGGCGCATGGGATCTCTCGGCCTACGGCCAGGTGGTGGTCGAGGTGACCAACCTCGGCACGCAGCCGGGGAGCTTCGGCGTGCGTGTGGACACGCCGGAGACGCAGGGCAAGAACGTGGCCTTGCAGCAGAGCGTCACTTTGGCGCCGCAAGAGACCCAGGAAGTCCGCGTGCGCATGCGGCCCAAGCTGCCGCCGCAACTGGCCGACAAGCTGTTTGGCATGCGAGGATTTCCGGGCGGCTGGCAAGAGAAGGGGGGCACCGATCCGGCGCGCATCACGCAGATCACCGTGTTCACCGGCAAGCCTACGGTCGACCATCGGCTGCAACTTGGCCCGGTGCGCGCGTGCGGTGCGCGCCCCGCGGCGGCGCCCGACGATCCGGCCAAGCTGTTCCCGATGATCGACACGTTCGGCCAATACATGCACGCGGATTGGCCGGGCAAGACGCATTCACCGGAGGATCTGGTGCAGCATCGGCAGCGGGAGGCGGCCGACCTGGCGGCGCATGCGGGGGCCAGCGAGTGGGACGTGTACGGCGGGTGGAAGGCCGGGCCGCAGTTGAAGGCCACCGGCTTCTTCCGCGCCGAGAAGCATCAGGGCAAGTGGTGGTTGGTCGATCCTGATGGGCGGCTGTTCTGGTCGCACGGCAACGATTGCGTGCGGTTGGGCAACGCCACCACGCCCATTACTGACCGCGAGTTCTGGTTCGCGGACCTGCCGGCCAAGGACTCGCCGTGGGCGCAGTTCTACGGAAAGGGCTGGGGCGCGGCCCACGGTTACTACGAGAAGAAAGGCTATCGAACGTTCAACTTCAGCGCGTTGAACTTGCTGCGCAAGTACGGAGACGACTGGAAGACTCTGGCGGCCGAGATGGCGCATCGCCGGCTGCGGAGTTGGGGCATGAATACCATCGCCAACTGGTCCGACATGTCGATTGCCCTGCTGCGCCGGACGCCCTACGTGGGGACGGTCAGCAGCATGTCGCGGCGGATCGAAGGGAGTAGCGGCTATTGGGGCAAGTTCCCCGATCCGTTCGATCCGGACTTCGCCCTGTCGCTGGCCAAGGGGATGCAGGCGTTGAAGGAGACACTCGGCGACCGGTGGTGCCTGGGCTACTATGTCCACAACGAGCTGGCGTGGGGCGACGAGACCTCGCTGGCCGCAGCGGCCTTGACATCGCCCGCAGACCAACCAGCCAAGCTGGCCTTTGTGCAGGATCTGAAAGCCAAGTACGCAACGATCGCGAAGCTGAATCAGGCCTGGGGCGTCGAGCACGCTTCCTGGGATGCCTTGCTGGCCAGCACCACTGCGCCCGACAAGAAGAAGGCCCAGGAAGACCTGACGGCCTTCTACACGCGGATCGCCGAGCAGTATTTCCGTGTCTGCCGCGAGGCGGTCAAGCAGGCCGCGCCGCAGCAATTGTATCTGGGGTGCCGTTTTGCCTGGTCGAACGAGCGCGCGGTGCGCGCGGCGGCCAAGTACTGCGACGTAGTCAGTTTCAACCGTTACAAGAACACGGCCGACGATTTCCGCCTGCCCGAGGGCGTGGACATGCCGACGCTCATCGGCGAGTTTCACTTCGGGGCCCTGGACCGGGGTATGTTCCACACGGGCCTGCGCCCGACCGAGAGCCAGACGGCCCGAGCCGAGGCCTATCGCCGTTATGTGAACGGCGCCCTGGACAACACCTGGTTGGTCGGGACGCATTGGTTCCAGTATGGGGACCAGGCGACCACCGGCCGGACCGACGGCGAGAACTACCAGATCGGTTTCCTGGACGTGTGCGATACGCCTTACCCAGAGACGGTCGACGCCTGCCGCGAGGTGGGCTATGGGATGTATGCGCGGCGGCTCGGTTCGCGGTGAACGGATCTTCTGGTTCCGCTTGCCGCTTCGTGCTGCTTCCTTGGATATCGGCTCTTGACGGCTTCAGCCATGGGAGATGCTTGCATGCGGAACTGGGTTGCCGCGATGACGGTCTTGACGCTCTTGGCCCTGGCTGCGGTGGCCGGCGCCAAGCATCCCGAAGACCAATACGGCAGAGAGTTGCCGATTGTCGGCCAATTGGGCTGCGGGCCGGCGATGGACGTGGCGCTGGACGGAGATCGGCTCTATGCCATCGGCGGCGGATGCCTGTACGTGGCCGACGCCACCGATCCGGCTGCGCCCAAGATCATCGGCAAGCTTGGCGGTCTGGGTTCTGTGCGGCAGATCGTCGTGCGCAACGGTGTGGCCTACATCACCTCGCGCGAGGACGGCCTGTTTGTGGTCGACGTGCGGCACGCGGAACGGCCGGAGCTGTTGTGCCACTACGACACGATCGAGTTGGCCACGGGCATTGCGGTTTCAGGAGACGTGGCCTTCGTGGCCTGCCGGAACTGCGGTGTGGAACTGATCGACGTGCGCGATCCGCGCCGTCCGATCCACATGAGCACCGTGCGCACCGGCGAAGCCCAATCGGTCACCGCGCGCCACGGCATCCTGTTTGCCGGGGTCTGGGGCACCAGTGAGGTGGTTGTCTGCGACGTACGCGATCCGTGGCATCCGCGCATCCTGAGCAAGGTCCCCCTGGACGGCTATGGCGATGGCGTGGAGGTGCACGGCAAGTATTGCTTTGCCGCGACCGGGCATCATTCCCGGGCCACGCCCCGGAAGAACGAGGGCGACCCGGGATTCGGACGCGGACACGGCATGGAGATCTTCGATGTAGAAGATCCGGGCCAACCGCGGTTCGTGGCGCGGATCAAGCTGCCAGTCTGGTATCGCATTGGCATGGACATGTGGGACGTGATCCCTTCGGGCCGGCACGCCTTTGTGGCGGACACGTACAACGGCGTGTTTGTGATCGACGTGGCAGACGTGTCGCAGCCCCGGCTGGTGGCCCACTGCCAATTGCCGATTCGGCCGGGCAAGAATGATCCGACGCCGGTCGGCGGGATGGCGATCGGCAAGGGGTGCATCTATGTGGCCGGGGCCTGGAGCGATGTGCACGTGATCCGCGCTGAGGGGCTGGCTCAGCCGGTTGTGCCCGAGCCGGACCGGGCTCCGGTCATCCCGCCGCGCGGCGACTTGCCGAGCAACGCGCTGTATACGGTCTATGAGGCGGGAGGCCAGGTGTATGCGGTCGCGCCCGACGGTCAACAGGCGTGGATTGCGGCCGGAATGGCGGGCGTGCAGTTGGTGGCGATCGAACCCCAGGTGAAGAAGTTGGCGCAGTATCGGACCGAAGGGTTTGCCATGGATGTGAAGATCCAGGGCGACCGGCTCTACGTGGCCGAAGCGATGGGAGGATTGTCGATCTGGAAGCGTGGGGTGGCGGGCGAGCTGACTTGCCTGGGCCGATACCGAGTGCCAGGCGAATCGATCAAGCAGGTGGTGGTTCCCTCGCCCGGCAAGTACGCCTTGCTGCATGTAGGGGCGAGCCGTCTGCAGATTGTCGACGTATCGGATCCGAGTCAGGTTCGCTGTGTGCTGCGAGACTCGCGACTGGGGCTGTTCTACAGTCTGCCTTTGGTCAACGGCCTGACGGAGGGCCGCTATGCCTGTTGCCAATGGCACGTCACGGGCCTTTACTGGTACGATCTGGGCGGCGAGAAGCCGCGTTACACGGGCGACAACTTCGGCGGCCGCGTGAGCGCGGACAACGGGGCCACGCCGCTGGGCGACAAGCTCTTGCTGGTCTACGGGGGGAAATACTTGTTGACCGAGCGGAGCGAGACGCGGTCGCCGAGCGAACTGCCGCAGTATGCGATTTCCGGATGTAGGCTCAACGGCAAGCCGACCCTTGACGGGCAACGTCTTTACACCTCCAGCCGCTATACGGGCCAGGTGTGCGCGGTGGACATCGGCCAAATCGACAAGCCGCGTCTGCTGAGTCGGCTGGAACTTGCGGAACATCCGGGGGTCATCGCCGTGGAACAGGGCTTGCCTTTGATCCCGGGGGGTTATCAGGGGTTGGTGATTTGGCATGCGATGCGGCAGAAGCTCGACTGAACCTTGCGTTGCCAAGGCCGTGACGGAGCATGCTTGGGCATCAGAAGAGGAGTATCGTGGCTGTCCCGCCCGTGGCCCTGGAAGACCGGCCTCACGGCATTATTTGCCTGGGACGCAATATTGCCCTCGATGGAGTTAATGTCCCCTGTTCCAACCGCCCACATCGATGTACGACAGTCCCCACGTATGGGCCTTTGGGGGTGTATCTGCTAGAATAGAAGCGGAGGGTCCAGGGAATGATGAAATCTGTTCAGGGTGTCTATCGTGACGGCAGAATCGAATTGACGGAGCCGGTTCCTTCGGGCGTGGCTGGACCTGTGATTGTCACGTTCTTGGCATCGCCCGGGACGGTCGATCTCTCGCAACGGGGGATCGATGAACGACAAGCGGCCGACCTGAAGGGACGGCTGGCGGCATTTGCCGAAGACTGGCAGCGGCCCGAAATGGACGTCTACGATGCCCTATAGCCGCGGCGATGTGGTACTGGTGCTGTTTCCTGATTCCAACCTGCGTACGGCGAAGCGCAGGCCAGCGCTCGTAATCCAGGCGGACGGATTGGAGACAGGCTTGCCGCAGACGATTGTGGCGATGATCACGAGCAATTTGGATCGGGCCAATCACCTCAGTCGCTTGCGGATCGCGAGTGACTCTCTCGAAGGCCGGGAAATGGGGTTGCTCGCTGACTCGGTCGTCATGACCGATAATCTCGCCACGGTGTTGTATCAGGAGATTGACCGACGGATCGGTCAGTGCCGTCAGATGACAGCCATCGACACCGCGCTTGGCCACACGCTTGGTCTTTAGGACACCGCTGGGCTGCCGTAGGCCGTCGATTGCCTGGGAATGCCGGTCACGTGCTGTTCAGCATATTCCACCCAATGTGATCTTGGAGCACGACGTCATGAGCTTCCATCCGACCGCATTTGGCATCGGCCCCACAGCTAGTATCGCCAGTCTGAGCGGCGGGGGGCAATCAGGCCACCGCCACGTGCTGGGACCAGTTCTGATGCTTCTGCTCCACAGTCCCTTGCTGGCGAATGCGGCCGATGGTCTTCAAGAGGGGGAGACGCTCAAGGCCCTGGTGCGAGCCGAGCAGGCGGGGCCGAACCTCTTGCAGGCCGACGCCTGGCGCGCGTACGAAAAGGGGTTCCTGCCCGAAGCCGACGCCCTGCTGTGCGACAACGGTTCGGAGGCCACCTTGCGCCGCGGTGCGGTGCAGACGGTGGAACTCAACCAGCGCGTGCCCGAGCCGATCGTCGCCTCGGCCTGGAGCAAGGCTCAAGCCGTGAGCGGGAACCGCGACTCGAACTATGCGGTGTACCTGGACCTCGTTTACCAGGATGGCACGCCCCTGTGGGGCCAAGCGGCGCCCTTCGAGGTCGGCACGCATGATTGGCAGCAGGGGCAGTTGGTGGTGCTGCCGGAGAAGCCGGTCAAGCGCGTGAGTTTCTATCTGTTGTTGCGTGGACATTCGGGCCGGGCGTGGTTCCGGCAGCCGGAATTGCGCGCGATTTCCACGCCGCAGGGCGTGGTTCGCTTCGATGGCGTGCCCGTCGTTCCGCAGACCAAGGCCGAAGAGGGGTTCCAAGTCCGCGACGTCGGCGCCGGCGGCGATTTCGTGCGGATCGGCCGGCAAGCGTTGGACCTGAAGCTGCACGTTCAGCGGAGCGCGCAGGCCAACGCCGAGTTCTTTGACGTGGAATTGACCGACGCCAGCGGCAAGGACCGCGCGGTCACCCTGCTGTACGCCATTCCCGTGAAGTCGCAGGACGCCCAGTGGTTTGATTCCCTGCGGTTGGCGATTTCCGCGCAGGCCCGGCCCGAGCACATGTGGGCCAGCGCGTTCGGGGCGGGCATGGGGCGGTTGTCGCGTTGGCCGCTGGCGGCCGTGGGAGCGTGGCGCCAGGGCCAGGCCCTGGGCATCGACATGACACAGCCGGCGTTTTTCCGGGTGGGATACCATTCGGGCACGGGCGAGTTGTTCCTGGCCTACGACCTGGGCTTGACGCCCGAGAAGCCGTCGGCCAAGGTCCGCTTCTGCAAGTTCGGCTTTGATCCGGCCTGGGGGTTGCGCGGGGCGTTGGCCGCCTACTACGAGTTGTTTCCGGAGCACTTCCGCTGCCGCACGCCAGAGCAGGGCTTGTGGATGCCGTTTGCCAAGATCAGCGCCGTGCGCGGCTGGGAGGATTTCGGCTTCAAGTTCAAGGAAGGCAACAACGAGACCGCATGGGACGACAAGCACGGGATCATCACCTTCCGTTACACCGAGCCCATGACCTGGTGGATGAAGATGCCCGCGGAGATGCCGCGCACGATGGAGGCGGCCCTGGCCGAGGCCCGGCGTCTGGCCGACGAGAAGCAAGACCCGCGCGCCAAGGCCCTGTTGACCAGCGGCTATCACAACGCCCAGGGCCAGATTCCGGCCCGACTGCTGGACACGCCCTGGTGCAACGGGGCCGTGTGGAGCATGAACAGCATGCCGGGGATTGCGGGCGAGATCACGGATTTCAAGCTCAAGTGGAACGGCGAGCTGCGCGAACAGCTTTACGGTCCGAGTCGCAAGAACGATCTGGACGGCGAGTACATTGACTCCAGCGAAGGGTACGTGACGGATGAGTTGGACTTCCGCCGTGAGCATTTCGCCGCGGCGCGGACTCCGCTCTGCTTTTCTCCGGGCGGACATCGTCCAGCCATCTTCCGCGGCCTGATTGCGTTCGAGTACGTGGCCGGAATTGCGGCCGACATGCACGGGATGGGCAAACTGATGATGGCCAACGGGGCGCCGGGACGATTGTGCTGGCTGGCGCCGTTGCTGGAGGTCATGGGCACCGAGACCAACTGGAACCGCGGCGGCAAGTGGCAGCCTATGAGCGACAACGAGATGCTCTTCCGCCGCGGTTTGTGCCGCGGCAAGCCCTATTGCTTCCTGATGAATACGGTGTTCGAGGAGTTTTCCAGCGAACTGGTCGAGAAGTACATGAAACGCTCGCTGGCCTACGGGATGTTTCCGGGCTTCTTCAGTCACAATGCGTCGCAGGGACACTACTTCACGCGGCCCGAACTCTATGACCGCGACCGGCCGCTGTTTCAGCGTTATGTACCGTTGTGCAAACGCGTGGCGGAGGCCGGCTGGGAACCGGTCACCCTGGCCCGCTCGAGCGACGAGCGCGTGTATGTGGAGCGATTCGGCCAGCGTTACCTGACCGTGCTCAACGACAGCGATCAACCGCGCACGGCGACCATCCACCTGGACGGCCTGCGCGCCGCCGCGGGACAGGATCTGGTTACCGGCCGGCGAATCGATTTCAACGAGGGGCGCGCCACACTCACCTTGGAACCCGAAGACGTGGCCCTGATTGAAGTAACGAGGCAGTGATGAGCAATATGCAGCGGCGGGAGTTCATGGCCACGGCAGTGGCCGGATACGGGGCTTGGGGTTGGACGCAAGCAAGCGGGTTTGCTGCAGACTCGAGCAGCCGCATCCCCCGGCCCTGTGCGCCCACGGCCTGGCAGAAGCAGGGCGTGGTGCTCCCGGCCGATCAAGGGTGGATTCAGAGCTTCACCTGCTCGGTCGAACCGTTGGATCGCGGCCGGTGGCGGCTATGGTACACGCAGCGCGTGCTTCCCGAAGGATCGCGCAAGATCGGCATTGCCGAAGGCCGGCCCGGCGAGCCGATGAAGCGGACTGCGGCGGTGGTGTCGCCAGGCGAGCCGGCCGACGCCCCGCTGGCGATCGGCAACTTGCCGGAAGGGTGGCAGCCGGTCCAGCCGGTGTATTTGCGGTTGAACAACGGCCGGCACCGGTTGTACTTCTGGGCCCACGGGCCGAAGGTGGTGCGCTACCTGGCTGCCGAGAGCGAAGATGGCCGACGCTACAAGGTGCTGGATCCCGGCCGGCCGGTGCTCTATCATCCGGCCGATCGGGCCGTGGATGGAAAAGCGGCAGTGGAGGCGGGACTGTCGCGCAGGGCCAGGCAGGTTGCCACGAAGCCGGACAGCGAACCGTTGGCGCCGGCCTTGCTGGTGTCGAACGACGCCACGAACGTGTATCAACTGGCCGATGGCAGCTTCGAGATGTACTCGGTGGGACTGGTGGAGGTGGAGAAGGGCCAGCCGGGCTACATGGCCCACGACAACACGCCGGGCTGGCTCCGCGTGATCGACCGCTATCGCAGCGAAGATGGCCTGCGGTTCACCGAACGGCAACGCGTGATCGTGGCCGACGAGCAGGACCCGGCCGACATGCAGTTCTACTACCTGGCCGTCAACCATACGCCGCAGGGGCGCATGGGCATGCTGGGCCACTATCGCGTGCAGGCCCAAACCATGGACCTGGAATGGTGTTTTTCGGCCGATGGGCAGCATTGGCAGCGGCCGGTGCGGCAGGCGTGGATTCCACGCGGTCAGCCGGGCGAGCCCGACAGCTATATGATCTACGCCTGCCATGCCCTGGTCTGCCACGAGAAGCGGTGGCACTTGTTCTATACGGCGGCCAACTGGGCGCACAACAAGAAGCACTCGTACGGGCCGCCGGAACAGGTTGTGATGTATGCCGTGTGCGACCGGCCTTGGTCTTGAACAGATCGCGGTGTTGGCCGTGCCGGCGATGGAGCGTCGTTGAGCGATTGCTTTTCTGAGGCTCAACCAACCCAGAGGCGCCTGCCATGAACGCACCCGGCCAACCCGAACCGACCCTTGAGCATTTGGCCCAACCTGTGGCGGCGGTTCCGCGCAAGTGGGCCCTGGACGTCTCGCTGCCGAAGATGAAGCTCGTGGCGGGCACCCAGCCCGAGTTCTCCGACGAAACCGCAGGGCTGCTGCGGAGCCGGCTGCAGGCGGCCACGCTGATTCTTTCGTTCCTGTTGGCGGCGGCCCTGGTCGGGAACTTCTTTTCAGACTACGCCCCTTTGCCGGTGCTGCGTGTGGCGATCTTCGCCCTGTTTGTCGCCAGCTATCTGCTACTGCGCGGGCCGCGGCGATTGTCGTTGGGGCAACTCCGCTGGATGGAGGCGGTGATCTTCGGCGCGCTGTTGGTGCAGATGTTGCTGATGATGGGCACGCGACTGGTGGCCTTTGCCCGACTGGGCGACAGCCTCTCGCTGGTGTCGGCCGAGCACGTCTATCTTTCGGCCTGGGCGGTGATGATTTTGACCTACGGCATTCTGATGCCCAACACGTGGCGGCGCGCCTTGGCGGTCCTGCTGCCCGCCGCGTGCCTCCCATACGGGCTGGTCCTTTGGCTGCGGTGGCAGGTGCCGGCCGTGGAAGTGGCCTGCCAGGCGGACAAGCTCGGCACGCCGGTGCCGATGCCCTTCGTGGCCGTGCTGATCGCCGTGTTCGGCACGCACGTGATTACCTCGATCCGCCGCGAGGCCTTCAAGGCCAAGCAACTGGGGCAGTACGTGTTGCGGGACAAGCTGAGCACGGGCGGGATGGGCGAGGTCTATCGGGGCGAACATCAACTGCTCAAACGGCCTTGCGCCGTCAAACTCATTCGGCCGGACCGGCGTACGGATGCCGAAGTCCTGGCCCGCTTCCAACGCGAAGTGCAGGCCACAGCCAAGCTCACGCATTGGAATACGGTGGAGATCTACGACTATGGCCACGCCGACGACGGCACCTTCTACTACGTGATGGAACTGCTGCCCGGACTGAGCCTGGAAGACCTGGTCAAGTTTCACGGGCCGCTGCCGGCGGCGCGGGTTGTACATTTTCTGATGCAGGTGTGCTGTGCGCTGCGCGAGGCGCATGCCAAGGGGTTGATTCATCGCGACATCAAGCCGGCCAACATCATCGCCGCAGAGCGGGGTGGCGTGTACGACGTGGCCAAGCTGCTGGACTTTGGACTGGTGCGGGAGCAGGCCAGCCAAGGGAGCGATCTGGGTTTGACCCAGCCCGGGGCCTTCAGCGGCTCGCCCTTGTACATGTGTCCAGAGCAGTCCAAGAGCTACGACCGGCTGGACGCGCGGAGCGATATCTACTCGTTGGGCGCCGTGGCTTACTACCTGGTGACCGGTCGGCCGCCGTTTGTGCGCGACACGATTTGGGAAGTGATCGACGCTCACACTCGGGCCGCGGTGGACGCGCCGAGCGCGATCAACGCGGCAGTGCCCGGCGACCTGGAGGCGGTGATCCTGCGGTGCCTGGCCAAGGCTCCGGCCGAACGCTATCAGGACATGGAGAGCCTGCGTGAGGCGCTTGGGCAGTGTGTCTGTGCGTGCCAGTGGACGGATCAGCAGGCAGCAGAGTGGTGGCGGACGGTCGAGGAATAGCGACAGCCATCGTGCCGAGGCGGCATGCGAGGTCCTGTTCTTGCGGGGCGCGGCGTTTCTGCCTCATGCGGGACTCAGTCGCCGATGGACTTGGCCTCGAAGACCAGCACTTCGAAGGGGGCCAGGCGCAGGGGGCAGGCCTGGCCTGGGCTGATTTCCAACGGCGGCTGCGAGGCCTGAGGCCAGGGATTGGTCAGACGCAGGCGCCCAGGATCACCATGCGGCAACTCCAGTGCGGCCTTGAGATCCAGGTCGTAGACCTTGGACTGATCCGAGGGGTTGCGGAGCATGAGCATGCCGCAGGTCGGGGACCAGGCCGCAATTCCATAGACTTCCGCCCTGCCCGGATCGCCGCCGATCCAATGCGCGTCGCGAAGCACGTCGGCTCGCTGTCGTGACCAGCGCGCTCCTTCGGCCAGAAGGTCCCACATGGCGGGGGTGAGCCGCTGTGGCGAGACGTACAACTCCTGCAACTGCGTGCCGGTGGCGAAGAAGGAATGGATTTCCTGGGCCATTTCCCGCAGATCGTCGCCCAAGCTCGCGGCGTGGCCCAATCGCGATTGGGCAATACCCTGGGTCATAAGCGAATGGATGGGGAACAGCGGGCCGCGGCGAACCACGCCTTGATAGGTGATCATGTCGCGATAGGTGATCCACTGCTGCCGCTTGGAGCCCGGCCCGTGAAATCCCATGTCGCTGCCGCTGCGCCAGATCGAATCACCCCACAGGAGCCAGAAAGGAGAAGGCCAGGTGCCGGTGGTGATGTTCACAAACAAGTCGGGCCGTTGCGCGCGCAGGTCTTCTACGAGGCGGAGCAGGGCTTGGATGTCGGGCGCGAATTCCTCGCCGGCCCCGGTGACGGTGCTGCCTTGGGCGATCCCGTCGAACTTGAAGTAGTTCACGCCATAGCGGCGGACCATCTCCAGGCAGACCTCGCGAAAGCGCGCATAGTACTTGGGACCGGCCAGCGAGAACCCGCGGCGGTTCATCTCGAAGCCCTCTTGCCGGCCGTACTCCAGGCGTTCCTTCTTGGCGCTGCCGTACCCACCCCACGGTGAAAGCCACACGCCAATCGCCGTTTGATACTTGGCGGCTGCCTTCTGTAACGGGTCGAAACCTCGCGGGAACCCGGCGTGAAAGCCCCACAAGGTCCGGTTGTCATCCCAACCGTCGTCGAAGACGACCGAATCCAGGCACACGTTCCGCACCTGCACCAGCTCGCGGCCGAATCGCTGGATCACGTCCAGGCAACCGGCTTCGTCCATCTTCCGATCGCCCCAAGCGATGTCGTACCAGGAGTTGTAGTGCAGGAAGGGCTGATAGGGACGTGGTCGCTCCTGTTCCAGGTAGCTGGAGAAGGACCGACGCATGGGCTGGGATGATGCAACGCCGACCACCCAGCTCCGCGCGCAATCAGCGCCAGCTTCGAGCGTGCCGAACAGCCCGACCGAGCACGTAGCGTGCTGGCCGTCCACCTGGCTGCTGGACATGGGGTGCTCGCAGGCGAGGAAGAAGGGGCCAGCCACGATCGGCGAGCCGTCGACCGTGCCGGAGACTTGGGCCGCGGCGGCTTGGCAATCGAGCAGAATCAGGCTTTGCACGGGACTGCGCGCGGGCCCCGCGACAAGGTGCAGTTCCTGGCGCAGGTAGTGCGCTTCATCGCGGAGGATCGCTTGCCATTGGATGCGTGTGCCGTCGTCGGTGGCCAATGAGGCAGTGGCGATCCAGCCCGCTTGACGCAGGCAACGGCGCAAGGCGTTCGGTTGGGCCTCGATCCGTTGGAGCGACGCCGCTGTTGCGACCCGCAACTCGCTGGCCTTGAGGATGCGGCCGTCGGCCAGGCGGATCTTGAAGAGCTCGGTATCGGCGGGCGTGAGCTTGGAGTCCGACGCTCGATGGGCCACGTGCATTCCGCCCGGCCGGCCTTGCTGTACAGTCCAGCGTGCCGCCAAGGCCGTGTTTTCCATTAAAAGATGCTCGGCCGTGAGGGTGGCTTTGGCTGGACCGGGCGGCTCGGAAGGGGAGTCCGCGCCCCAGGCCGGGATAGAAACGAGAAGCAAGACGCCAGCCAGGATTCTTCGCATGATCGTGGTCTCCGTGGCGTGAGACGGGAACGCCTCGACTGATGCCGGCGCAATCGGTAATCACAGTCCCGCGTGAATTCAGCCTGGGCGGCTGGGATCTGCGGCTCCCGCGGCCGGGAAGCGATCATTGCATATCCGTGCGCAGAGAATTCGGGGCGTCGAAAGTCACTTCCGCAGGCGCCGGGATTCTGTAGAGCATGTTGGGCCTCAGGTTCAAGCCAGTAGGTCGCGAACTGTAAAGACTCGCGATCGATTGGCTCGCGTTCGTGCAGCCTGACAGTTAGGCGAAAGTCACCATCCCAAACGCACTGCGTGGAGGGTGTGAGCAGGGCAACAAGTCCGGCCAAGAGTGCGCCGATAACGATCCATTCGATCTTCGTGAATGCGGCTGGTCGCATGGCCATTGTTCGTCATGCTAAGGACCTATCCCAGAACCGCCTCGCAACACGGGGTACGCGCGGTTCATCACTGGCGGTGAGTCTAGCAGTTTGCTGCCGACCTTCAAGAGGGAGCCACTTGGGAGATCGCGATACGCGTGCGTCGAGATAGGGGGCGGTACCGGGAACGGCTCGCGCATGCGAGGCCATCCTGGCCAGAATCGGCCCCAGACGAAGAAAGCCCGGCAACCGCAAGTGATTGCCGGGCTTCTGGTTGCGAGAGGGGTGGCTGACCGGACTTGAACCGGCAACACCCAGATCCACAATCTGGTACTCTAACCAATTGAGCTACAGCCACCGCAGGGCGAAGGGCCGCGAGGACAGAAGCCTCGCGGCCTTCACCGCATAGACTATTGAGTATAGTCACCCTATTGACAGTCGTCCACGGCCGGAGGGCGCGAACCGGGCTCCAAAATCAATGGCCGCAGCAGCATCGGCAACCGCCGCTGCCGCCCTTGAGCGAGCTGCGGACCGACTCCAACTGGCCGGCCGAGCCGAGCTTGCCATTCTTGTGGATGATGTAGCTCGCGTAGGCGGCCATGAAGACCTTCCCTGGCGGACGGAGGTCAAAGTTGGACGGATCGTCGCGGAACGCCTCGCGATGGATGGCGCACCACACCAGCCGGCCGTCGGTGTCGATGTTGATCTTGCACACGCCGAGCTTGGCGGCTTGCAGGTATTGGGCCTCGTCCACGCCGCTGGCGGACTTGAGTTGACCGCCGGCGTTGTTGATCCGATCGACCCATTCCTTGGGCACGCTGCTAGAGCCGTGCATGACCAAGGGGAAACCCTTGGGCAAGGCGGACTGGATTTCCTTCAGGCGGTCGAGGCGAATACCCTGCCCGCCGGTGAACTTGTACGCCCCATGCGAGGTGCCGATGGCCACGGCCAGCGAGTCGCAACCGCTCTTTTCGACGAATTCGGCCGCCTGGGCAGGCTCCGTCAGGCAGACGCTGCCCACCACATCCTCTTCCACGCCGCCGAGCTGTCCCAATTCGGCTTCGACTACGATGCCCTTGGCATGCGCGCGCTCGACCACGCGGCGCGTGATCTCGATGTTCTTGGGGAAGGGCTCGTGCGAGGCGTCGATCATCACCGAGCTGTAGAAGCCGCTGTCGATGCAGTCGTAGCAGACTTCCTCGGTGCCGTGATCGAGGTGCACGGCAAAGATCACCTCGGGGAAGATCTCGTCGGCCGTGCGGATCATCGATTCCAGGAAGCGCTTATCGCTGTAGCCCCGCGCGCCGCGCGAGATCTGAACGATGAACGGGGCGCTGGTGGCCGCGTTGGCCGCTTCCTCGTTGGTCTTGACCTTACCCAAGTCCCCCCGGAACAGGCCGACGGTCTGTTCGAGGTTGTTGATGTTGTAGGCCCCCACGGCATACTTGCCGTAGGCATGTTTGAACAACTCTTTTGTCGTGACAATCATCAGGTCATAGCTCCGAAATAGGCTTTCCAACCCGGTGGCCAGGCGCCTCGGATCGCGGGCGGAGGATCTCCCTGAAAACGTACCATTTTAGTGCTCAGGCGGCAGTCTCGCCAGGGCTGTGCAGGCGATCGCGTCCGTCCTGCAGAGGGGTGCGTGTCGTCAAGACGCCGAACGAGAGGGGCCAGCGGCGCGGATCGTTGTGTCGCGGGCCCCGCGCCCGGCTTCTGGCGAGCGGCAGGACAGTTGCCGCTTTTACCACTGCCCCTCAATCTAGCTACAGCGCCAATTCTGCGTTGCTGCAAAGGCGTGGATGGGCTAGAATCCGTCGCCTCCCTAGTGCGCATCGCACGGACGTGTAGCGTGCGACTGCGCGTTGTTTTCGGAGTCCAACGGGCGAAAAGACGCCTGCACGTTGGCTGGACGCGGTCTGGTTCTTGGACGGCGGACGATTGGTGTCAGGAAGACGACCTATGGGCATGGAAGCTCCACAAGGTCGGGCGCGGCTGAGCCCCTTCGAGCAACTCCGCTACGCCCGGCAGATTCTGCAAATCGAAAGCCAAGCCGTGGCCAAGCTGTCCGGACGGTTGGACAGCGAGTTCTGCCGAGCGGTGGACCTGGTGTATCATTGCCAGGGCAGTGTGATCGTCTCGGGCATGGGCAAGGCCGGCCTGGTGGGCCAGAAGATCATGGCCACGCTGGCATCGACGGGAACGCGCAGCCACTGTCTGCACCCCGCCGAGGCCGTACACGGAGATCTGGGCCGGATCCATGGGGACGACGTGGCCTTGATTCTCTCGCAGAGCGGCGAGACCGACGAGATCCTGCGGTTGCTGGGGCCTTTGGCCGAGATGGCGGTGCCGATCATTGCCATCACGGGGCGAGCCCAAAGCAGTCTGGGCCAGGCCGCCACCGTGACGATTGAAATGGGGCCGCTGCAGGAGGCCTGTCCCTTGGGGTTGGCGCCGAGCACGAGCACCACGGCCATGCTGGCCTTGGGAGACGCCCTGGCGTTGGTTGTGAGCCAGATGCGGTCTTTCGGGCGCGAGGATTTTGCGCGTTTCCACCCGGCTGGCAACCTGGGGCGCAAGCTGAGCAAGGTGGAGCACTACATGCGGCCGTTGGAACACTGTCGCATCGCCGCGCAGGAGCAGACGATCCGCGAAGTGCTGGTGCAGGTGAGCCGACCGGGGCGGCGAACCGGGGCGGTGATGCTGGTGGATGAACAAGGGAAACTGGTCGGGCTGTTCACGGACAGCGACCTGGCCCGTCTCTTTGAACACCGCCGCGACGGAGAATTGGACCGGCCGGTGCAGAACGTCATGACGCGCAATCCCTGCGCGATTGGCAGCGGCTCGATGATGGCCGACGCGGTTTCCATTCTGGCGGAGCGGAAGATCAGCGAACTGCCGGTGGTGAATACAGAAGGGCTTCCGGTCGGCTTGATCGACATTACCGACGTAGTCAGCCTACTCCCCCAGGACAGCCAGTTTGCCGAAGCGTCACAGGCGTCAGATTCGGGTCGTGTGGGGATTCCGGCTCCGCACGGATATCGGGTGGTTCACGAACCGGACACGGGAGGTCCCACGTAGGGAGATAGGGAGTGGTTATGGATTTGGAGCAGCGGTGCCAACCGATCGAGATGATCCTGTCGGACGTGGATGGCGTGTTGACCGACGGTGGGATCGTGCTGGACAACCAGGGGATCGAGACCAAGCGGTTTCACGTTCGCGACGGAATGGGGATCCGGCTTTGGCACAAGGCCGGCTATCGGTTCGGGCTGATCACGGTGCGGAGTTCGCACATCGTGAAGATGCGGGTCGCGGAGTTGGGGATTGAGATCATTCGTCAAGGGGCCGACGACAAGCTGGCCACGGCCCGGCAGATCATGGCCGAGTACGGCCTGCAGCCTCGGCAGGTGTGCTACATCGGCGATGACTTGCCTGACTTGCCGGTCGTCTCGGCGGTGGGGCTGGCCGTGGCCGTGGCCGATGCCTGCCCCGAGATGCGCGAGGCGGCGCAGTATGTGACGTCGGTGCCGGGCGGTTCGGGCGCGGTGCGCGAGACGATTGAGATGATCCTGAAGCAGCAACGCCGTTGGGACGATCTGGTGCAGAGCTTTCGCTGAGCGCGGCACGGGGGGGTGCTCGATCGATGAAGGACGAGACGGTCACGACCGCCGCCGATGCGTCTCCCGTCGCTCAGGGTGCGTCGCGTCTGATCGATCTTTTTCGCAAGTGGCGCTATGCGCGCTCTGCGATGTGCTTGGGCCTGGTCGTCTTCTGCTACTGGGGCTACGTGCTGTTGGTGGTCCCCTGGATCGAGCCGGCGGCCGATCCGCGTATGGCTACGGCCGAGACGTTCACCCCCAACGTGGTAAGCGAGGACACCGAGGAATTCGCGGCCTGGTTTCGGCCGGGTTCGTGGCAGTTGCGCAATCCCAAGATCCTGGAGAATGGACCGGCGCGTTTGTTGTTCCAGGAGTATAGCAACCTGGGCGACGGGCGCGTTCGGGTGCAGCCGTGCACGATCATCTACCTGCCAACGGGTCCGGCGTCCGACGCGGCGGAACGCAAGCGTCAGGTGGTGATTCTCGATGCGCCGGATGGTGCCCTGCTGCAATTCGACCGGGCCCTGGATCTACGCAAAGCGGAAATCGGACGTCTGATTTCCGGACAGCTTCAGGGCTGTATCACGGTGCGGAGCGAAGGCCGGCTTCCGGGGCCGGAGGACGACTTGCAGATCATCACGCAGGATCTGCACATGACCGAGCAGCAGTTGTCGACCGATGCGGCGGTCGATTTCCGGTATGGCCCGAACTTTGGCCGTGGTTCGCACATGAAGTTGCGATTCGCTTCGGCGGCGTCCGAGGGTCGTTCGGAGCGGATGACGCCAACCGTGGGTGGGCTGGAGTCGTTTGAACTGCGGCAGGTGGAGCGACTGCACCTGGAGACACTGCCCAGCAAGGTGCAAGGCGGGCCGGCGCAGGCGGGCGCGAAGCCGTCTGCTGCGGGAGCGGCCCCGGCGAGAACCGCGCCGGGGCTGGCGGCCATCTCGGGGGGCACCGCCGGTCAAGTTCCGGTGGAGGTGACCTGCCGGGGCCCGATGCGCTTCGAAATGGCTACGCGCACGGCCACGCTGTATGACCAGGTGAATGTGTTGCGGCTCAATCCCGAAGGACCGAGCGACCAGTTGCAGTGCGAATCACTGACCGTTCACCTGCAGCCCAAGGCGTCTCGTCCGGTCCAGCCCGGCGGCACGGCTGCGCCCGGCACTCCGCCACGGCCGGTGTCGCTGTTGGACCTGGAGCCGGCGCGGGTCGAGGCGCGGGGCGAGCCGGTGCTGGTGCTCGCTCCGGCGCGGGGCATGGAGGCGCGCGGGCGCCGGTTGGACTACGACTTGCTCACCGGTCGGATCGTGCTGGAAGGCGAGCCGGCGCGGATCAGCCAGGGGCCCAACGAGATTTATGCTCCGGCCTTGCAGTACCAACCCGACAAGTCGGGGCGGATGGGCCAGATCGAGGCGAAGGGGCCGGGCTGGCTACAGGGGCAGATGGCCGAGCGGCCGCAACAGCGACTGCAAGCGCGCTGGAATCGCCTGTTACGCGTACGGCCCGAAGAGCAGAGCCAGGTGATCTCGTTGACCGGCGGGGCCGGATTGACCTTTCCGGAGATGGGGCAGCTTGAGTCGCAGGAGATTCACTTCTGGATGCACGAAACCCCGGGCACGGCCGGTTCCAGCCGATTCCAGCCTGACCGCCTGTGGGCCGACGGCGACGTGCGAATCGGCTCGCCACAGCTTTCGGCTGCCGTGCAACACATGGAAGTCTGGTTTGAGACGTTGGCCAGAACCGCACCGGAAGGGGTATCGCCGCGGGGGACGTCGAGCGGCTCGTCGCTCTCCGGACCTTTGCAGCCGACCGCCCTGCGCGAACCGGCAGGCGAGCCGCGTCCGGCGGCGCCCTCGCCGCAGCATTTCGACGTGGTGGGCAAGGTGCTTCGCACGCGGTTGCGGTTGTCCGGCCAGCAGACCGAGGTGGCCGAGTTGGTGGTCGAGGACAACGTCTGTGTGCGTGAGACGCAGACGGCGAAACCGGAGGAGAAGCCGGTCGAACTGAAGGGGGATTGGATTCGGGCGGTGGAGGCGGCGTCGCCGCGCGGGACGGTCACGGTCGTCGGGCGGCCGGCCCAGTTCCAGGGGCGCGGGTTCGGGCTGAGAGGGGCGAACATCAACCTGAACCGCGGGGCCAACCGCTTGTGGGTGGAAGGCGCGGGTTCGATGGACGTGCCCATGGATCGGTCGTTGGATGGCCAGCCGACGGGCACTGCGGGTCGGCTGGACCTGCGTTGGCAAGGTGCGATGGATTTCCGCGGCAAGACGGCGATCTTTCAGGACTCGGTCTCGGCCGTCGCCGCGCAAGGACACCTGGAGACCGAGATTCTGGAAGTCCACTTCAAGGAGTTCATTCATTTTCAGGAAGTGCCCGGCCAACAGCCGCCCAAGGTGGAACAAATCGTGTGTCCCAGCGGGGCGCGTATGGAGGCTGTCGAGGTACAGGGGCAGCAGCAACTCTCTGTGCAGCGCGCCCAGTTGGGCGAACTGCGGCTGAACGCCGAGAGCGGGAACCTCGAAGCCTCGGGGCCGGGCTGGCTGACACGCGTGGGGCAGGGTTCCAGCCAGATGCTGGCCGGGCGCATGGCTTTGCCGCTGGCAGGCCGGTCGAGTTCCGCGCCGATCGCCGAAGAGGGTGGTTTGACCTGCCTGCACGTGCGTTTCCAGGGCAAAGTCCTGGGCAATATCTTCCGGCGGCAGATGGAGTTGCACGAGCGCGTGCAGATGGCCTATGGACCGGCGGCCAATTGGCACACGACGCTCGACCCCACTCGGCCGGAACTGCTGGGCGAGCGGGGGGCGACCATGGTTTGCGACCGGCTGTCGATCGTGCAGATGCCCACGCCCACCGACGGCCGCCCGGCCCTGGAATTGGAGGCCCTGGGCAACACGATCGTGGAATCACAGGGCATCTACACGGCCCGGGCCGCGCGCATGGCCTATACCGAGGCCAAGGGGCTGCTAATCCTGGAAGGGGACGGGCGGAGCGACGCGCGGCTGTTCCGGCAGAATTCGGGCGCGCGTTTGGACGGCGACCTGGCGGCGAAACGAATCTGGTTCTGGCCGGCTACGAACAACGCGCAGATCGACGGCCCGCGCGCGGTGCAACTGGACCGTTTTCCCTTGGGAGCGGGCAAAAGCGGTGGCCAGGCACCGCCCCCCAAACTATAATCCAGACCATGAAAGTGCTTCTCAGCGAAGAACAGTTGCGCGCGCGGATTGAGCAGCTTGCCGACGAGATCCGCGCGCGATACGAGGGCAAACCGCTGACGATCGTGGGTGTGCTGATCGGCAGCGTGGTGCTGTTGTCGGACTTGATCCGGCGGCTGAATCTGCCCTTGCGCGTGGACATGGTCCAGGCGCGGAGCTACCAGGGAACGCGTCCCGGTCCGCTGGTGATCAACACGGACATGCTGCGGGATATTCGCGATCGGCACGTGTTGTTGGTGGACGACATTTTCGACACGGGCAACACGTTGTGGGAGTTGATTCCGCAACTGGACGATTTGGGGGCGGCGAGCATCAAGACGTGCGTGCTGCTGCGCAAGCAGGGGCAGGCCCAGGTTCCCCTGCAGCCCGACTTTGTGGGATTCGACATTCCCAACGTATTTGTGGTGGGTTTCGGGCTGGACTATCGGGATGCGTACCGCAACCTGCCGTACGTGGCGGCCCTGGAGTCGGACGACATGCGCGAGGAATCCCACGCGTGAGCGGCCTGCGCCTGGTGCTCATTACGCGGCGGTTTTGGCCCCTGGTCGGCGGGGCAGAGAAGGCTATGGCTAATCTGGCCGCCGCCCTGGCCAGCCGCGGCGCCGAAGTCACCTTGCTGACGGCGTGCTGGAGTCCGGATTGGCCGACGCAGGTCACCCTCCGCGGAGCGCGCGTCGTCCGTCTACCGCAGTCCGATCGCCGCTTCTGGGGCACGTTGGACTACATGCGCAAGCTCGGGCATTGGCTGCGGCGGCATCGCGGCCAATACGATCTGGTCTACGTGTCGATGCTGAAGCACGACGCTTACGCCGCGCTGGGCGCGGCCGGGGGACGCGTTCCGGTCGTGCTCCGGGCCGAAGGCGCAGGGGCTACGGGGGACTGCGCGTGGCAAGACGAGGCGCGGTTCGGATGGCTGATCCGCCGCCGCTGTCGGCGCGCGGCAGCCGTGATCGCCCCTAGTGCGGGAATCTACGATGAGTTGCTGGCACGGGGTTACGGCGCCGATCGGGTCGTGTCATTGCCCAATGGGGTGTCGATCCCACCCCTCAGCACGATGGAAACCCGGCTGGCGGCGCGGCGCACGCTGGTCGAGACCCAGCCGGCCTTGGATCTCCGCTCGGATACCCCACTGGCCCTGTTCACGGGGCGGTTGCATCCGGGCAAGGGGTTGGACCGGTTGATTGCGGCCTGGAAGATCGTGGTGAGCCGGCATCCGACGGCGCGGTTGCTGCTGGCGGGCGAGGGGCCGCAACAGATGGCCATGGCGCGGCAGATCGAGGCCCTTTCGCTCACCGGGCATATCCGCCTGGTGGGGGCATTTCCCGAGGTGGATGAGTTGCTCGCGGCGGCCGATCTGTTCATACTGCCTTCATACGAGGAAGGCATGTCGCTGGCCCTGTTGGAGGCCATGGCGGCCGGGCTGCCGGTCGTGGCCAGCGACGTTGCGGGCAATCGGGCCGTGTTGCGCGATGGCCGGGAAGGGTTGCTGGTTCCGGCGGGGCAGGTGCAGACGCTGGCGGCCGCAATCGAGCGTTTGTGGGACGACCGCGAGTTGGGCGCGCGGTTGGGGCGCAGCGCGCGGCGGCGAGTGGAGACGGAGTTCTCGCTGGCGCAGAGCATCGAGGCGCATGAGCATTTGTTTCACCGCTTGGTGAGCCGCGAACGGATAGGACAGTCGTGACAAGACGCATTCTACAGATCATCCCCAGCCTGGATCAGGCCGGCGCAGAAAAGCAGTTGGTCCTGCTGGCGAGCGGTCTACCGCGTGACGAGTTCGAGGTGCATGTGTGCGCCCTGACGCGCGGCGGTCCGTTGGCGGATCGCCTGGTCCGGGCCGGCATCCCTTGCACGGTGATCGGCAAGCGGTGGCGCGTGGACCCCCTGGCCTACGCGAAGCTGCAGCGGCACGTGGCGCGCCTCAGGCCGGACCTGGTGCAGACCTGGATGTTTGCGGCGAATGCTTACGGTCGGGCGGCGGCACTGGCCTGCGGGGTGAAACGGTTGGTGGCCTGCGAGCGGTGCGTGGATCCATGGAAGAGCGATCTGCAACTGGTTGTCGATCGCCGCTTGGCGCAACGCACGGATCGGATCGTGGCCAACAGCCCGGCGGTGCGCGAGTTCTACGTGCGGCACGGCCTGCCGGCCGAGCGGTTCGAAGTGATTGCGAACGGGGTATCTGAACCGGCCTCCAGCAAACGCTCGCGCGAACAACTGCTGGAGGAACTGGGGCTTCCGGGCGATGCGCGACTGGTGGGGCTGATCGGCCGGCTGTGGAGCCAGAAGCGGATCAAGGACGCCATTTGGGCCATCGATTTGCTGAAGGTCATTCGCAGCGACGTACACCTGCTGATCCTGGGCAAGGGGCCGCAACGGGACCGCCTGCGGCGTTTCCGCGACCAGTCGCGAATCCAGGACAAGGTACACTTTCTCGGGCACCGGGAGGACGCGCTGGACCTGCTGCCGCACTTCGACGTCTTGCTGTCGACCAGCGGATACGAGGGACAGTCCAACGCGATTCTGGAGGCCATGGCCACCGGCGTGCCGGTGGTCGGCACGAACATCCCCGGCACGCGCGATCTGGTGCTGCACGAGGAGACCGGGCTGTTGGCGGAACGGGGGGCTTTGGCCGATATTGCCAAGTACGTACAGCGACTGCTGGACGATCGCGACTTGGCCACACGGTTGGCGGCGGCAGGACGCGAGCGGGCGCGCTCGTGCTTCAGCGTGCAGGGCATGGTCACACGCTACGTCGAGTTGTATCGCCAACTGTTGGGGTAGCGCGATGTGCGGCATCACCGGCGGTCTATGGGACGATCCGGGCAAGGCCCTGGATGCGTCCACGCTGCAGCGGATGATCGATGTCCTGTGGCATCGCGGGCCGGACGACCAGGGGCAGCACCTCGTGCCGGGGCCCAGCGGCGATGGTCCTCGGCCCATGCCGGGGATCGCGCTGGGGCATCGCCGGCTGGCGATCGTCGACGTCTGCGGATCGCGCCAGCCGCTGACCAACGAGGACCAGACGGTGTGGCTGGTGGTCAACGGCGAGGTGTACAACTACCGGCGGTTGCGCGGTGAGCTGCAATCCGGGGGGCATCGGTTCCGGACGCAGGGAGACTCGGAAGTCCTGCTGCACCTGTACGAGGAAGAGGGGCTGGGGTTTCTCTCTCGTGTCCACGGCATGTTTGCCCTGGCGCTGTGGGACGGTCCACGCCGCCGGCTGGTCCTGGCTCGCGACCGTTTGGGCGAAAAGCCGCTGATCTATCGCCATGAGCCGGGCCGTCTGCTGTTCGCCAGCGAGTTGAAAAGCCTGCTGCAAGTGCCGGGGCTGGCACGCGAGATCGATCCCCAAGCCCTGGACGAGTACCTGACCTACCAGTACGTGCCGCATCCGCATTGCATCTTGCGCGGGTTTACCAAGCTTCCGCCAGGACACCTGGGCGTGTATGAGGAAGGACGGCTGGATGTACACGCCTACTGGCAGCCGGATTTCCGTTGCGAGGAAGATCGGCCCGAAGGGGACTATATCGAGGAGTTGCGCGCGACACTGAGCGAGTCCGTGTCGATGCGATTGGAGAGCGAAGTGCCCCTGGGCGCATTCCTGTCGGGCGGGATCGACTCGACGATCATCGTGGGGCTGATGCAGCGGATTCACGGCGGGGCCGTGCGGACCTGTTCGGTGGGGTTCTCGGTGGCCGAGTACGATGAGACGCACTACGCGCGTCTGGCCGCGGAGCGGTTTGGGACGGAGCATGAGGAATTCCGCGTGGAACCGGCCGCGCTGGAGGTGTTGCCCAGGCTGACCTATCAGTTTGACGAGCCCTTGGGCGATAGCTCGGCGGTGCCTACCTGGTACGTTTCGCAGTTGGCGCGGCAGCGCGTGACGGTGGCCCTGACCGGCGATGGCGGGGATGAACTGTTTGCCGGTTACGAGCGCTACCTGGCGGTGGCTTTGGCGGCGGCCATCGATCGTCTGCCGAGGGCCATCCGAGCAGGCTTGGGGGCCGGTCTGCAGTGCCTGCCGGCCAGCTCGCGGCAGAAGTCGCTCGCGCGGCGTTTGAAACGTTTTGCCGAGGCCTTGGGGCAGTCGCCGGCTGAGCGCTATCTGCAGTGGATCGCCATCTTCAATCGGGCGCGACGGGCCGAATTGTACAGCGCGGATTTCGTGCGCCAACTGGCGGGCAGCGATCCGCTAGAGTTCCTGCAACGGGCCTGGGATCGCGCGGGCGCGCGCGATCCGGTGACCGCGGCCAGCCTGGCCGACCTGGTCACGTACCTGCCGGGCGATCTGATGACCAAGGTGGACATGGCGTCGATGGCCCACGGGTTGGAGACGCGTCCACCGTTCCTGGACCACCGGGTGGTGGAGCTGGCCGCGCGCATGCCGCGGCGCTACAAGCTGCATGGGGGTCGCGGGAAGAGCATTCTTCGCAAGGCGTTTGCCGATCTGCTGCCGGAGGCGATCCACAGACGCGGGAAGATGGGTTTCGGCGTGCCGCTGGCCCAATGGTTTCGCAACGATTTGCGGCCACTCGGCGAGGAGGTTCTTCTGAGCGACCGCGCCCTGGGGCGAGGCTACTTCCGGCCCGAGGCCGTGCGCCGCTTGTGGGCGGAACATCAGGCGGGAACGTTCGACCACGGCTACCGGCTGTGGGCCCTGCTGATGTTGGAGCTGTGGTGGCGTGAGTGGGGCGGAGGGTAGGGCCGCATCCGCCAGCTACTTGGATTCCGCTTCCGCGCGTTCGGGCTGCTTGGGGGCCTTGGGCGTATCGCGGACTTCATGCGGATCTTTGACCCATTCGTTGAGCAGGTGGATCTCGACGCGGGAGTCCTGCTTGAGGCGCAGGGGGTCACCACCGTCGTCGGACGGTTCGTTCAGTCCGGCCACGCCCAGGCGGATGCGGCGCGGGTCGATGTCTTGCGAGACCAGCCACTGTTCGACGGCTCGGCAGCGCGCGTAGGCCAGGTCCCAGTGATCGCGGAAGGGGGAGCCGGGGGGCAGGGGGCGGCGGCCGGTGTGGCCGCGGATCTCGATCTTCTGGAGTTTGCCGGCCAGGTCGGCGGCGACGGGACGGAGCTGGCGGATCTGTTCGTCGGTGAGCGTGGCCGAGGTGTCGTCGAAGTAGATTCGGCCGCCGGTGACGATGTTTTCGCTGGGCTTGGGCACGGAGAGCATGACGTAATTGTCGCGTTGCGAGTAGCGTACGCGTTGCGGCCGCCGGGAATCGCCGTCGGAGGCCTGGGCCGTGCCGCGGAAGGGCCCGCCCGTCCAACAGTTGGCCACGGTCCATTCGGGGCCGAAGCGGTTGTAGAGCGATTCGAAGACCGGCTGCAGGCGATCGTCGGTCGGGTCTTGGCTGCCGGCCTTGAGGCCGCTGTTGTCTTTGGCCCCGGTGTATTCCTTGCCGCCCTCGGCGACGGCGCCGGCTTTGCCGCCCTTGTCCTTGTCGCCGCTGGCGCTGGTCGAGGCGTAGAGCACGACGAAGAAGGCCAGCATGATGGTCAGCATGTCGGCGTAGGAGATCATGTACTCCGGCACGCCTTCGGATGCTTCAGGAGGCTTGGGCATGGCTCAGGCTGCCTCGGTGCGGGCCGCGGGACGGGACTGGGGGGGCAAGAAGGTGCTGAGCTTTTGCTCGACGATGCGTGGGCTGTCGCCGGACTGGATGGCCAAGACGCCCTTGAGGATGATTTCCTTAGCGAGCACCTCTTCGTGATTGAAGCAGGCCAGTTTTTCAGCCATGGGGATGGCGATCAGGTTGGCGGTCGTCACGCCGTAGAGCGTGCCGATGAGGGCCACGGCCATCGAAGGGCCGACGGCCTCGGCGTTGGACAGGTTGCCCAACATGAGGATCAGGCCCAGCAGCGTGGCGATGAGACCGAAGGCGGGTCCACAGCGGCCGATGGTATCGAAGACCTTCTTGGCTTCATGGTGTCGACCTTCCATGGCATTGATGTCCGTGCGGAGGACCTCTTCCACGGTGTCCGGCTTGACGCCGTCGACGGCCATCTGGATGCCCAGGGCCACAAAGGGATGGTTGATGTCGGAGGCCTTGTTCTCCAGGGCCAGGAGTCCATCACGACGCGCCACCTCAGCCAATCTCACCAGTTGATCGATCAGGTCGTGGAGATTCTCCTTCTTGCGGAAGAAGAGCAGCTTGACGACCTTGAAGAGGCTCAAGACGCGGTGCAAGGGGAAGCCGACCAGGGCCACGGCCGCGGCTCCGCCCAAGACCATGAGAATTGCCGGGGGGTCGATGAATCCGGCCAGGTTGATGGCCCCTTCCCCCTCGCCGCCGTGCCCGGCCATGAGGAACAAGGCGCCGAACATGGCGAGGAAGGCGAGGATCAGCCCGCCGATCGTAGAGACGTCCATCGATGCACTCCTGGCTCTGTCTAGCCCAATTTGCACCGCGCAGCAACCGCGGAGGCTGGCCGGCAAATGGGACCGGGACTTGGTCCCCCCGGAGATTCGTGTTCCGAAGGGCTGAACAAGGATAGCTTTTTTCCCAGCCGGTGCCCGGTTGGGTGGGAAGGGCCGTCTATTGGCGCACACCACAAAGCAACAACGCAACGCGTCACACCACGCGTTGCTTGGGATGCGTTGCGATGGCAATCCGCAAGTTGTTTTGCATCAACGGATTGCAGCTTGACTTGCGTATGCGGCCCAACCCGCACCCGTGGCTGGGTTGTTGCATCCACGTGGGGGGGCGGTGCCGGCGACACACGCGATGTGCGCCGATTCCGATGCATCCCAGAAAGCACCGCGCGCCTCAGCGGCACTGCATTCTGGCGGCCAGTAGCGTGTTGTGCAGGAGCATGGTGATGGTCAAGGGGCCCACGCCGCCGGGCACGGGCGTGATCTGGCTGGCGACCTCTTTGACGTCCTCGAAATCCACGTCCCCGACCAGCCCGGTCTCGGTACGGTTGATGCCTACGTCGATCACCACCGCGCCCGGCTTGACCATGGCGGCCGTCACAAATTTGGCCTTGCCGATGGCCACGATAAGGATGTCGGCCTGGCGCGTGATGGCAGGCAGGTCGTGGGTGCGGCTGTGGCAGACGGTCACGGTGGCATCGCCGCCCGGGCCGCGTTGCATGAGCATGACGGCCATGGGCTTGCCCACGATATCACTGCGGCCCAGCACGACCACGTGCGCCCCGGCAATGGGGATCTGGTGGCGGAGGAGCAACTGCTGAACGCCGTGGGGCGTGCAGGGGAGGAAACGGGGGCGTCCCTGGACGATTCGTCCCACGTTTTCCGGGTGGAAGGCGTCGACATCCTTCAAGGGGTTCACGGCCAGGAGGATGCGGTTTTCGTCGCACTGCTTGGGCAGGGGCAACTGCACCAGGATGCCGTGTACGGCCGGATCGTTGTTGAGGTGGTCGACCGTGTGCAGGAGTTGTTCGGTCGTGGTGGCGGCGCTCAGTTCGTGCAATTCGCTGCGGATGCCGCTTTTTTCGCAGGCCTTGCGCTTGTTGCGCACGTAGACCTGACTGGCCGGGTTCTCGCCCACCAGGACCGCGGCCAGGCAGGGGACCACGCCCGTCTGTTGCGTGAATTGGGCCACCTGCTGGGCAGTCTCGCCTTGGATTTGCTGTGCCAGGGCCTTTCCGTCTAGAATCTTGGCCGTCATGCGTCGTGCCTCCCTTGGCTGCGGGAACTCGCCGAGTGAGGCCCTATTGTAGCAAAACGCCGATGGCTGTCGTTGGGGGGGCTGTACCACCCAAGTCAATAGCGCAGGAACCCTTGGGTTCTGGCATGATTCGCTCTGGACCACATCACGAGATACCGATACACTTAATAGGTAGTATGATTGTAAACATAGTATACATTCGCTTTATCGAGCGAGGAGACGTATGAGCGACCAATCGCCTCCGACTGGCGCAGCGGCCGGGAAGCTGAGTCCTGTGGAGAAGATCAAGGCCGAGAGCCGCTATCTGCGCGGCACGATCGCCGAGGAGCTGGCCGGACCGGCCGACGGCTTCAGCAAGGACATGGGGCAACTGATCAAGCACCATGGGATGTATCAGCAGGACAACCGCGACCAGCGCGCCAGCAAAGAGGGCAAGAAGTCGGCGCGGCAGGTTTCGTTCATGATTCGGGCGAAGATTCCAGGCGGGCGGCTGAGCAGCACGCAGTTGTTGGCGCAACTGGACTTGTGCGACGAGTTGGGCAATACCACGCTGCGGATCACCGATCGCCAGGCATTGCAGTTTCACGGCGTGGTGAAGGGGGATCTGCGTCAGTTGATCCGGCGCGTGGACGAGGTGCAGATGACCACCTTGGGGGCCTGCGGCGACGTGGAGCGGAATGTGATGTGCTGCCCTGCCCCGCTGCGGTTCGACGGGATTCGGGACCAACTGCACGCGTTGGCCCGGCGGTTGTCGGAGCACCTGCTGCCGCGGAGCCGCGCGTATCACGAGATCTGGATTCGCGATCCGGAGTCGGGCCAGCAGGAATTGGTGGGGGGGCAGGCCGAGGCGGAGGAATCGGAACCGCTGTACGGGCGCACGTATCTGCCGCGCAAGTTCAAGACGGCGATTGGCTTGCCGGAAGACAACTGCGTGGACATCCACGCCAACGATTTGGGCTTCTTGACGATTCACCAGGCGGGACGCATCCTGGGATTCAACGTGCTGGTGGGCGGCGGGATGGGGGTAACGCCCAGCAACAAGAATACCTTCCCGGCACTTTCGCGACCGATCGCCTTCATCACGCCGGAGGAGGTGGTGGACATCGCCGAAGCCGTGATCCGCGTGTATCGCGATTTCGGGGATCGCGGGGATCGGAAGCGTGCGCGGCTGAAGTACCTGATTGCCGATTGGGGCTTGGAGCGGTTCCGGCAGAAGGTGGAGGAGTATTACGGCAAGCCGCTGGCCGCGGCGCGGCCGGTGTTGGTCCACGGTTTCGACGATCACCTGGGCTGGAATGCGCAGGGGGATGGGCGGTGGTTTTATGGATTGAACGTGGAGAACGGGCGAATCCTGGACAACGAGCGGATGCAGTTGAAGTCGGCCCTGCGCGAGATCTGCGGCCGGCTGGCGCCCGGCATTTCGCTGACCTCGCACCAGAGCATTCTGTTCACCGATCTGCCGCAGGATGCGCGGCCGGTGCTGGAAGAGATTCTGCAGCGGCACGGAATCAAGCGTTCCGAGGATATCTCCAATGTGCGGCGCTGGTCCATGGCTTGCGTGGCCTTGCCGACCTGCCCGCTGGCCGTGACCGAGAGCGAGCGCGTGTTGCCGAGCCTGATGGACGAGTTGGAACAAGAGTTGTCGCGGTTGGGGCTTGCCGACGAGCGGTTTACGACGCGGATGACCGGTTGCCCCAACGGCTGTGCGCGGCCGTACAACGCCGATGTGGGTCTGGTGGGCAAGACGGCCGGGAAGTACACTCTGTACCTGGGCGGTCGCCTGTTGGGCGATCGCCTGGCCTTCATCTACAAGGAGTTGGTGCCGCTGGAAGAGGTTGTGGCCACGTTGCGCCCGGTGCTCGTAGCGTTCAAAGCGCAACGGCAGGAGGGCGAGACGTTCGGCGATTTTTGCCATCGGCTGGGGCGCGAAGGGCTGGAAGCGACGACCGCCGACGCGATGCATCCAGTGTAGTCTGTCGCGCCGATCGGACAGGGAGGGGCTGAATGCAACCGTTGCGACCCTGGATGTACTACTTGCTGCGGTTTGCCGGGTGCTTCAATCTGCTGGCCGGCGCAGCGATGATCTCATTGTACCACGAGGGCTACAAACTGCTGGGCGTGCCCAAGCCGGAGCTGGTCCTGCCCGTGCAGGTGATGGGGATCCTGGTCGCGCTGTTTGGCGTGGGCTATCACCTGGTGGCCAGTCGGCCGGTGGAGAATCGCAGCTTGCTGTGGCTGGGGTTCTTGAGCAAGCTGCTGAGTTCGCTGCTGGCCCTGGCCTACGTGGCGAAGGGGCAGTTGCCCTGGGGCTTTGCCGCGGTGGTCTTCTTTGCGGACGTGATCTATCTGCCGCCGTTCTACGTCATTTTGCGCGTGTTGTACGGGGCGGCGCGCAAGGCGGACGGCGAGTCGCCGGGCAGATAACTGCTATCTGTTGCGCCAAG
>CALARR010000228.1 GCA_937889015.1 uncultured Planctomycetales bacterium
GGCGACCACCGAGATCTACACTCTTTCCCCTACACGACGCTCTTCCGATCTCCACAAACGCGGTTGGATCTGACCTCGCCAGCGCGCGACGATCAGTAGTGCCAGGAGTACGAGCGGAAGCAGCATGTCCACGTAGAGCACCGCCCCGGCGTTGTTGACCGACCAGTTCCCGGCCCGGACGATCTCGCGCAGGTGCACACAGGCGGCCCCTTCCAAGAAGATCCCGTAGCCCAAGATCGTCGCCGTCCAGAACCCGTCGCGAAACCAGAGGCACAGCAGGCCCAGGATGCCGAACGCCAGGTTCGTCACCGCCACTTCGAGCTGGAACGGATTGTGCGCCGGCCAGCCGATCGAGCGCGCCACTTCCTCGGCACGCAGCGTGTGCCCGATGAAAGCGAATAGCCCCCCCACGCCCACGGCAATGGGAAGCAAGTAGAGAAGATAGATCCGCGCGATGTTCCGGGGCGAACGATCCTGGGAGAACAGCCCGTGGAGGGTTGGCAGCAAGAGCCCAAGGCCCAAGATAATCCAGGCCGGCATGATCCTGCCCCTCCTTCACTGCATCTCAGGTAAGTGGCGCCGTGAGGCCGATTTCCCAGGGCAGCGGACGCGTGCGGCGGCGCATCACCGCCGTTGTTCGCAGCGTTCGGCCTCGGCCAGATTGACGATCGCCAGCAGGGCGTTCTGGATGCTGGACGAAAGATGCGGCCAGGCGGTGATGATCTGCGCCAGCCCTGAGCTGAGTTCTCGCCGCCCAGCGTTGCTCACCGGCTCGAGCGCCGGCGGCTGCATCTGCGGCGTATCCGGGCCGGCCGTTTCCAGATCACTTGCCGGCGCGACCTCTTCCTGGGGCCCGGTCTGGCTATGGCGATTCTGGGACGGGCTCTTCACGCCGGTCTCAGAATCGGTCGGCTCCTCGGTCCTGCCAGGCCGCGCGGCGTGGCTGGGATGGTGCTGAAACAAGTTCTTGGAACCGGTCGGCAAATCACTGCCGCTGGACCGCTCGACCTGCCGGTGCTGCGGGAACTCCTTGATCCCCTCGCTGATGACGTCCGCGGAGGTCATCGCCTCAGATGCTGTTGCCATCGTGGCATCCGAAGTATCGCTCCTCCGCGGCAGCGGCGCGAAACGCGCTTGGGGTTGAGGCATCTGGATCTTCCGCACGCGCTGCGCCTTGCTGGCCCGCGAAGTCCCAGACGAGCCGGCGCCGGCGGGCTTGCTCAGCAATCCCGTGGTCGCCAAATTCACGGCCGCGGCAGACGGTTGGCGCAGGATCCCTGACGCTGGCGCCGCTGCCGGGGTGCTGAAGTCCAGCCGGCTCTCGCTACGAACCGCGGGCAGTTCGCACAGGCCGGGCTTTTGCTGGACTTCCGGGCGTGACACGGGACGAACCGCCATCCCCAAGACCTCCGTGGAAAGACGGCCGCTCATGCGCCGGCCCGAGGTCCGCAAGACCTCCTGCCCGGCGCCGATGCAAACGGCTCGCCGAAAAGGGTCCCGATCGCAGCCGCTGTCGGCCGCACGATCCTACGCTGCGTCGCGCACAGCCTTCACGTCGGACCAGGTCCGCTTGTACTGCAAGGCTTCCAGCAGCTCGGTCAGGGTGAGCGTCTTGTTGTCGAGTTCCAAGGGGATTTCCATGCCCGGATCGCACACCAGGTCGACGGTGCCATCCTCGCCGATCAACTCGTCGAACTCGCGCAACAGACCGTCCTGAACGGCCTGGCGGACCAGATGCCCGCGCGTCGCCGAGACCTCTCCGGCACGGTCGCCGAGGCTGTCGGCGGCACGCTTGGCCAGGGCAGGCAGATACTCGCTGGGGATCTCAATGTATTTGGGGATGTAAACCTTGACTTGCATCCTACAGCTCCTCCGTGAGTTGGGACCCTTGTTCGCTCCTCCTGTGCGTCGGACGATGGGCAACAACGATCAACCGACACCGGAGCGCACGTTCCATCTATCGGCCGTGAAGATGTATCGATTGCAACGATTCTCGCGATTTCTCCGAGCACACGGCAGTCGATTGCAGAGCCAGCAGCACCCCAACTCCACGCAGCCTTCCTAGATCCGTCAGAACTGCTCACAGGTCGGGGAAGAAGAGGACGCTCCCGCCCCTCCACCCCCCCCGCCGAGCAACGACCGAAGAGTGTCAGCCCTTCTGCCCTTCGAGCAGTGTGCCGGCCACCAAAGGCGCCACTTCGCCGATACGGGCCGCGTCCTCGATCGCGGCGGGCGCACGCCACACGACGAGCACCAGATAGCGGCCCTCGATGCGCGCGAAGACGTCCAGCACACAAGGCCTCTTGATGTAGACCTCACTCCCGTTCTCGCGAAGGTAGTGGACCTCCTGCTCGCCCTCCGTACGCAGACGCTGCCAGGCAAGCTGATTGCCGTACGGGGTCTGGCAGGCCACCTCAGCCCACGAGCCGTGAGTCCGGTCAAAGGCCTTCTGGATCTGCTGGTAAAGCTCGCCCGTGGTGTCCAATGCCGATGGCGTCTCGGACTTCGAACTGATGAGCTTGCCCGCCTTGGCGCGTTCGATCGCGAAGAGGTGCATGTAGTACGGGTATTTTCCGCCAGCCGAGTCGACCACCCGTCCCTCGTACGTGACGGCCAATCCGGGAAGGGCCACGCCCGGGATCGTCACCCGGCGGTTGTCGATCGGCTTATCGTCGAACGCCGAGCCCTCCTGAAACGACAGCGTGAAGGCGCGCGGCACGCGGATCATGAGGGGCGTTCCCGGCAAGGCCACCGGCTGGCCGTAAAGCTGGCCGAAGGCCGAGCGCTGCCGTATCTCTTCCAGCCCCAGCTTCAATCGCCGCTCGTATTCGGCCGAGCCGCAACCGGGCAGAGTCCCCGCGATCAGCAAAGCGAAGACCGGAAAGGTGAGGTACGACAGTCGGAGGAGGGCCATGGGCAGACCATAGGTGGCGAGATCAGGGATGCATGAATACCCCTAATGTAGGAGCACCCTAAGGACCCGTCAAGACGCCAAGGCCCTGGCGGCGGCCCGATCCGGTCCGTGTCAAAAAAAGGTGAGCGTGTCAGAACGTTTGCAGGCTTTCCAGGCGTTTGCGCACCGCGGCAGCCAGTTCCTTCTTCTTGGCCTGTTCCAGCCACGCCAACTCGTTTTCCAGGCACTGCAGGAGCGCTTCCTGCTGAGCGGCCGCCTCGAATCCCTGCTGCGCCACGTGCAGCCAGTGCAGTCCCGCATCTTCGTCGCCCATCAGCAGATAGGCCAGTCCCAGGTCGGCTTCGGCATCGGCGCGTTCGGGCCAATAGAAGCCCGGATCTTCTTCCACCGCGCGGCGGAGCAGATTGAAGCCCGGCTGGATGGCCCCCTGCTGCAACTTGATCGTGCCCAACAGGGCGGTGGCCGGCCGAGCCAGGCGCGGATCATTGTTGCTGGCCGCATGGATGAGCATGGCCGTCGCGGCCGGTTGCTGGCCCAAGCGCACCAGGGCCCGGGCCTGGCTCAACTGCAAGCGCGACGTCGCATAGGCATCGCTGGTCGTGACCTCGGCCCGTTTCAGGGCCACCAGCGCGGCCTGCGACTCCTCGCGTCCCAACCGCCAGTGCCCGATGGCGATCCAGATCGGCGCTTCCTCGTTGTGGGCCGCCGGGGCGGTAGAGGTCAGGAGCACTTGATCGCGCTGGGTGGGCGCGATGCCGAACCGCACGTTCAGATCGGCCAGGCCGCGCAGCACCGGTTGCGGCCAGGGGAGGTTGACCGGCCGCATATACGCGGCCCGCTCCCAGAAGACGGCATCCGTGACCGGGATCGGTCCGTGGGCCAGGTCGCAGGCCAGTTGCACGGCCGATTGCCAGGCATTCTGGTTGCCTTCGAGATCGCCGCTGCGGCGCAGGGCGTCGCTGAGCAACAGCAGCACGTTGGCCGCCTGGTAAGGGTGCGCGTTGCCGGCGATCTGCAGGGTCCGCTGAAATGTCTCGGCCGCCTCCTTGGACCGCTCGGCCAACAACAGCCCGATGCCCTGCAAACGCCAGGCGTCGATGGCCAGCACGTCGCCCAGGCCCTGGCTGGCGGCGGGCAGGTTCTGGGCCAGGGCTTGCTCTACGCGGCCGTTCTGCACGTCGGCCATGAACTGCTGGCGCTTGGTTTCATAGTCGCTGAAGCGCTGGGGATGGCTGGCGCGACTGAGCACCACGGCCGACCAGCCCCCTTCGGCGCCGCACCGCGAGCACTGCCGATCGTGAGCCTCGGCGATGACCACCAACACCTCGGTCGCCGCGCGCACGCCGGACATCTCGCGCAACACGCTCAAAGCCACGTCGGGATAGCGTTGAATCCAGCGGCCGGCCGCAGGCCGGCGTTTGGCCGAGAGCATCTCGCCCACGCGATCCACAAAATGCTGCGGCGCGAACGACGACTGCTCGATGTCGCCCAGGTTGAAGCCGTCGCCGCCGATCTTCACCACGGTGCCCTGGCTGCCCGGCTTGCCCTTGGACGTGTCGATACGCTTGGGCCACAGCCCGGTGATTCCCGAACAGCCCGCCGAAGCCAGGCCCACCACCAGTCCTAGAAGAATCAGTTCTTTCACACGGCTCACGGTTGTTGACTCCTGCGGGTCAGGCCGCTTTGATGCTTGATTGCGCTTCGAAAAGGCTTGGGCGCCATGCCAGGCCCGCGCTCGGCGTGGGCGTGCCTGCCGTGGGCGAGCCGGAGCTTGATTTCACATGACCACGCCAGCGTGGCCATAGCACCCCGAAGTCACCAGCGGCATGCGACCCCATGCTAGTACCGTTTCGGTTCCAGGCTGTGGAAGCGAAAGACCTTCTGGCATTCGTTGCAGGGCGGATTGGCGCGCAGCACTTCGTGCGGCAGGAAGGCGTTCATCGTGCCCTGGGGATTGCAGATCTTGGGATGCAGGCTCAGGTCTTGCATCAGCTTGCAGCTCGTGGCGGCGTTTTCGGCCGGCGTGTTGAACACGTAGGGGCGGATGAGGATCACCATCTCGCTGCGCGTGCGGATCGTGCTCTGACGACGGAAAAAGAAGCCCACCAGCGGAATCTTGCCCAGGATCGGCACCTCGGCCCGCGAGTCGGACAGCGACTCTTCGATCAGCCCGCCGATGGCCACGGTCAATCCGTCCATGGCCACGATGGTGCCGCTCACCGTGCGCGATTGCACCGTGTCCACGGCCTGCCGCTCGTAGCCCGAGTCGGAGGGGACATAGATCGTCGCCCCATCGGAGTCGATCTTGGAAAGCTCCTGCATCACGCGCAGGGTGACCGTGCGATCGGCATTGATGTTGGGCGTGATGACCAGGGAGGTGCCCACCGGGCGGAACTCGATGTCGGTGCCTCCGCCGTAGGAAGTAGTTCCCGCCGCGGTCTCTGTCACGGTCTGGCCGCTGAAACTGCGATTCAAAGGCACCTCTTCGCCCACGAACAGCCGGCTGACTTCGTTGTTGGCCGTCAGCAGCAGGGGCGTGGCCAGGGTCGTCACGCGATTGTTGTCTTCCAGTAACTGCATGCGGAAGCGGAAGTTGTTGCTCACCACCTGGAACATCAAGTCTTCGTTGCGCATGCCGCTCTTGCCGGATGTGTCGCCGTCCACGGTGACTTGCCGCGGCCGCAGGGTCATGTCGCGCCGCGTGAGGCCCGCGGGGATCTGCGCGGCGTTGTCGGCCAGCGGGGCCAGGATCTCGCCGGTGGTGAATCCTCCGGCCACCGTGTGCCCGTCGCTGAACTGATAGTCGAACACGCTATTGAAGTCGTCTCCCAGGTCGACCTGCAGGATCTTCACTTCCAGCAACACCAAGGGGGTCGGCACGTCCAGCCGCGAGATCAGGTCGCGAATCTGCTGCATCGTCTTTTCGTCGCTGGTCCGCACCAGAAGCTGATTATGGGCGCGAATCACGGTCACATAGATGCTGGCCTGGCGGCGGACCAGCAATTCTTCGAGGATCGCGCGTTGCCGTTCGTTTTGCGGTCCGCCGGCCGATTCCAGGGCAGCGATCTCCTCGGCCGTGAGGTTCTTGAACTGTTCGCGCAGCGGCACTTGCCGCGTAGCCGCTTCTTGCCGCGCGGCGCGCGCCACGCTGGTCATGTCCTGACGGCGCACCCGACCGCTGCCGCCGTAGCCGCTGGAACCGCCGTAGCCGCGACTGCCGCCGCCATAGCCGCCACCGTAGCCACCGCCATAGCCGCCGTAGCCGCTGCCGCTGAAGCCGCCATTGCTGCCGGAGAAGAATCCCAGGCTCTGGCTCTGCTCGTTGATGATGTCGAAACGGTCAAAACGTTCCTCCAGATCCTCATAGGTCTCGCTGGCGTTGGACTGCGTGTTCAAGATCACCCGATCCCCGTACAGGCTCTGGACAGCATAGGCCACGTCGATCGGGTTCGGATAGAGCAAGGTGAAGACCTCGGTCCGCTCCTCGCGAAAACTGGTCAGGTCGCGCTGATACTCTTTGGTCGTGTAGATGCGGATGATGTTGTTCTCCGGATCGGTGCGATACCAGAGATCGTGCGTCTTGGCCAGGGCGTCGAGGGCCGCTTCGGCCGTGACGTCGCGCAGATAGAGCGACACCGTCACCTTGCGCGCCTCGGACGAGGCCGCGATGTTCAGGCCCGTCTGCTCCGCAAACAACCGAATCGCGTCCTTCAACTCCATGTCGCGGAACTCAACCAGTTCCAACCGGCCGGGCTGAGTGGTACTGGCAACGGCTTGACCGTGCGCGTTCTTCGTCCCGGTCACAGTCGCAGGCAGAGCCGTGCCTTGCGCGGGCGCGGGACCGATAGGCGGGGGCGCTGCGACCGGCTCGGGAAAGGGTGGAGCGCTTTCCGGGGCCTGCGCCAACGCACTCAACGATCCTCCACCAGCCAGCCCAAGGCTCACCAACAAGCACGCGCTGATCGCGCGTATCCGCAGCAGCAACTTCGCGCTCGATTCCGTTCGATGCGACATGGGGTTCTACCGATCCATATTGCCTATTTGGTGCATTTTCACCCAAAGCCCAGGGCGCATGGGTGGAACTCTACACCGTGACGTATGTTTCGGCCGAACGAAGTTGGTAACTTAAGATGACTTTACCGGCCACGATGAGTTTGACGGCATTCATCAGATCCGGCCGATGGCCAGAGACGAGCACGCAATCCCAACGAGCAGACAAACAATCGTTTGACGTGGTTGCCGCAGGACCGGCGCTTTGGTCAGACAGGCCGACCAGACGCAACAGAAACAACCCTTGTGGACGGTTTGTTGCATCTGTTCAGGGGGCCGTTCCCTGCGCGCACCCGTCGCGCTCAGTCGAGGGTGATGATCTGCTTGCCCGGCTCGACCTCCAGCCGCACCGTCCGGCGATCGAGTTCCACGATCCGCACGCTGTAGGTGCTTTGCGGCAAGCTGAAATCGTCCCCCTGGCGCACCATGTGCAATTGGCCGCCGATGTCCAGCAAGGCGGCGGGCGGAAGATGGCTGTTGAGAACCCGTGCCCGAACCGTGATCGCCGGCAGCGGCTCGGCGCGGCCGTTCTTGGACCGATCGAGCAAGGGGCGCAGCATGGGCCCAGCGCGCGTGGGGTCGAGTTTGGCCGGGTTGGGATCGGAGTGGGGCGTTTTGGCAAGCTGCCCCAGAGCCTGGCGCAGGCCGTCCCAGACGGAGGGAGCCGGCAGCGAGGCGGCCACGCGCGTCGGCGGGACCTCCGTGCGCGGCGACAACTCTCCGGCAGCCAGTCCGGTCGGGAGTGCCCCGGCCAGCAAGCCGATCAGCCAGTATTTCGTCAGCGATTTCATGACGCTCCTCCCGCAGCAAACAAGGCCATAAAGAACGAAGTATAGACGAACCCCACGATGCCTCCCACCACGATGATGATCATCGGCTCGACGATGACGCTCAACTGGCGGATCGCGCTTTGCAGTTGGGCCGTGTAGAAGCGGCCGATCTCGTCGAGCACCTCGTCCAGGGTCCCGGCCGACTCGCCCACGGCGACCATGCGTCCCAACAGGGGCATGAAGGCGTGCGGCTCATACAGGGCGCTGGCCAACGTGCCGCCGTGCATCACGGCATCGCGCGCGTCGGCCACCTGTTCGGCCAGGAAACGGTTGCGTTGCAGCCGTTCCACGGTGCGCAGCCCCTCCAATAACGTGATTCCGCTCCGCAGCAGCGCGCACAATCCGTTGGCGAAGGCGATGGTGCCGGCCAAGCGAAACAGGCGGCCGATCAAGGGGACGCGCAGCGCAAGGCGGTCCACGGCCATCCGTCCCGGCGGCCACATGTAGATCAGGATGGCGCCCACGATCGCCACCAGCGTCCCCACCGCCGCGTGTACGGCATAGGCGTGTACGGCGTTGGTCACATCCAGCAGCAGTTGGGTGACGGCCGGTAGTTTGCGGCCGATGGTGCTGAGGAACTTCTCCAGCTTGGGAATCACGCTGAAGGCCATGAAGGCGGTCACCCCGACGGCGGCCAGCAGGACGATCGCAGGATAGGCCAGGGCCGTCAACAGGCTGGTGCGCAGGTGGCGGCGGTTTTCCAGGCTATCGGCAGCGCGCGCCAGGACCGGTTCGAGTTGTCCGGTCTGCTCGCCCACGCGGACCAACTGCACCACCAGGGGGCTGAAGCGGCGATGCTCGCCCATCGCGTCGGCCAGGCTCGAACCTTCCTGGATGTCGCCGGCGACCTGGCTCCAGATGCGCCCCATCGAGGCGCGCGTGCTCTGTTCGGCGACGGTGGTCAGGGCATTCAAGAGGGTCAAGCCGCTGCGCAGCATGACGGCCGTTTGCCGCAGGCTCATCTCCACGTCCAGCGAGCGCGGCGGCAACCACTGCCCGGGACTCAGCCCCGCCAGCACGTCGGTCGCCGGCGGCGACGGCCGATTTTCGTGCACGTCCAGCACCAGCCAGCCTCGGCCGCGCAGATCGTCCACCACGCCGCTGGTGCTGGCGGCATCGATCGCCCCTTCTCGGGAGCGGCCTTGGGCGTCGCGTGCAGTGAAGGCATAGGTGGGCATGGGTGTCACCAGATGGTCACGGCGGCCAAGACTTCCTGGACGGTGGCTTCTCCGGCGCGGAGCTTGGCCAGGCCGTCGTCCACCAGTCGCGGAATCTGGCGGCGGCGGACCTCGGCCACGATCTGCCCCTCGTTCGCGCCCGCGGCAATGTGCCGCGAAAGGTCCTCATCCACGGGCAGCATCTCGAACAATCCCAGCCGGCCCACAAACCCCCGGGTGGCGCAGTACATGCAGGCCCCGGGCGTGTAGACGGTCTGGCCGGCCGCTTCGGGCGATCCCAAGGAGGCCGCTTCGGCGGTTCCCAGTTTGACGGGCTGGCGGCAGTGCGCGCACAAACGGCGAACGAGCCGCTGGGCCACGGCCAGGCGGAGCGTGGCGGCGATCAAGTAGCGATCCACTCCCATGTCGGCCAGGCGCGTGATGGCGCTGGCCGCGCTGTTGGTGTGCAGGGTGCTGAACACCAGGTGGCCCGTCAAGGCGGCCTTGATCGCCACGTCGGCCGTTTCCCGGTCGCGAATCTCGCCGATCATCACCACGTCCGGATCGTGGCGGAGGATGCTCCGCAGGGCCTTGCTGAAACTAACCTTGTCGGCCGAATCGACCTCCACCTGGGCCACGCCCGATATCTCGTACTCGATCGGATCCTCGACCGTGACGATATTCTGCTCGCGTTGGCCGATGAGCTTGCGGATGGCGGCGTAGAGCGTGGTCGTCTTGCCGCTGCCGGTGGGGCCGGTCAGCAGGATCAGGCCGTGCGGCTTGGCGATGGCCGTGGAAAAGGCGGCCAGGTCCGGCACGCTCATGCCCAGCCGCTCCAGCGTCAGCGACTCGGTTTGCAGGGCCAGCATGCGCACGGTCATGCGCTCGCCGTACTTGGTGGGCAGCGTGGCCAGGCGGATGTCGATGGCCTGGCCGCTGGGGCCGAAACGATAGGTGAAGCGGCCGTCTTGCGGGGCGCGTTTTTCGGCAATATCCATCCCGCCCAGCACCTTCAAGCGGCTGACGAGCCCGTGCACGGCGGCGGGCGGCAGGACGCGGAAGCGCTCCAGGGCCCCGTCCACGCGCATGCGCACGATCACCTGCTTCTCTTCCGGATCGATGTGGATGTCGGAGGCCTGGCGGAGGATGGCCGCGTGCAGCAGTTCGTCACTCAGCGCCACGGCCCCTTCGCTCTCGGCCTCGCCGGCCGGCTCGCCGGCGCGCGGCCGGGTCCCGCTCGGCGAACTGCCCCCGCTGCCGAAGACCCGATTCAAGGCCCGGCGCAACGAGGCCGGTTCGGCCAACTGTGGCCGCACGGGCAGGCGCACGCAGCGTTCCACGGCCTCCAAGGCCGAGCGGTCGCCCGCGTCCACGCAGGCCACGAACACCTGCCCGTCCAACGAGGCGAAGGGCAGCACCTGGCGGCGCATGGCCAACGAGGCCGGCACGCGCAGGGCCCAGGCCGGGTCGATGCGGACCTGGTCCATGTCGAGCAAGGCGGGTTGGTCGGCGGCGGTGGACATGCGTCGGGGCCGAGGGCTAGGGTCGGGGTTTGTTGAGCACGTTGTTCGAGCGCGAACGGAGCCGCGCCACGCGGTCGCGCAACACGGCCGGACTGCGCGCCATGGCCATGGCTGTGGTCTCCGAGATCACGCCGGCAACCCACAGCCGCGCCAGATCCTCCTCCATGGTCTGCATGCCTTGGGCCCCGCCCGACTCCATGGCCGAATAGATCTGGCTGCTCTTGGCCGTGGCCACCAGATTGGCCACGGCCGGGGTCACGACCAGGACCTCGCTGGTCACGATCCGGCTGCGGCGTTGCGCCGGCGCCGGCGTGTCTTCTTCGCCATGGCCGTTGCCGCGATACACGGGCCCGTCGGCCAGCAGCAGGTGCTGGGCGATCACGGCGCGGAGCACCAGCGACAATTGCCGGCGGATGCCCTCCTGTTCGTCGGCGGGGAAGACCGACACCAGGCGTTCGATGGCCCCCACGCAGTCGCCGGCGTGTACGGTGGTGAACACCAGGTGGCCGGTCTCGGCGGCGACGATCGCCGTGCGGATCGTGTTCAGGTCGCGGATTTCGCCCACCAGGATCACGTCCGGGTCCTGGCGCAGGGCGGCCACCAGGGCCTCGTAAAAGCTGGAGGCGTCGGTGCCCACCTGCCGCTGATTGACCAGGGCGGTGCGCGTGGCGTGCAGATATTCGATCGGGTCCTCGATGGTCACCATGTGGCAGGGCCGCGTCTGGTTGACGCGGTCCAGCAGGGTGGCCAGGGTCGTGCTCTTGCCCGCCCCCGTCGGGCCCGCCACCAGCACCAGGCCGTCGGGCAGGTCGCAGAGGCGATACAGGTGTTCGGAGAGCCCCAGTTCGGCCAGGGTGCGGAAACGATCCTCCAGGCGGCGGATGGCGATCGAGTACTGCCCTTGCCGGCGGAAGATGTTGAAGCGGTAGCGCGTGCCGTCGGGGCCGTTCATGGCCCCGTCCAGGGCGCCGGTCTGCTCCAAGGGGCGCCGATCCAGCCCGGTCATGAGGTGCTCGGCGATGGCCGTGATTTCCTCCGGTCGCAGGCAGGGCAACTGCCGCTGGGGATCGAGAACCCCGTGGACGCGCAGGTAGGGCGGCAGATTCGTACACAAGTGCAGGTCCGAGGCGTCCTGGCCCACGCATTCGGCCAGCAGCGACTCCAGCAGCCGCGCCGCCCCGTTTGGATTCAGTTCTTGCTTCTCGGCACTCATGCTGTCGCTCACATCCAGACCCACAAGGTCCACACGCGTTCCTCCACATCCGGATCGACGTCGGCCATGTTCAAGGCCACAGGCACGGCCGGCGAATCGGCCTGGCTGGCCAGTTCGGCCACGGCCCCCAGCAGGTCCCGGTAGGAACCGGCCAATTGCAGGCAACGGATCTGGGCGTTGAAGGCATTGCCGTCGGACCCCAGGCGCGCCACCGAGTCGCGCAGGGCCTGGGGCAGCTTGTTGGCCCCCTGCGCCTCGGCCGAGTCGTCGATCAGGCGCAGGCGGTGGCGCTGCAGGAGGGTCGTCAACTGGGCCACCGCCTCCAGACGCACGCCGGGATTGTTCAACTGGCCGGCCAAGGTCGCCGCCTCGCGCTTGAGCTGCGCGTGCGCGGCGGTCATGCGTGCCAATTCCTTGCGCGCCTCGTCCAGCGCGGCGCGCTCCTGCTGAAGCTGGCCGGGATGCACCTGGCCGGCCACGGCGCTCTTGTAGGCGGCGCGCGCCTCGTTGACCTTGGGGCGCAGGGAATAGGCGAAATACCAGGCGTAGGCGCCCAGCACCACGGCCGCCGGCAACAGCAGCACGATCACCTTTTCCCGATCAGTCAGCTTCATCTCACGATTCTTTGAACCGGTCCCAAAACTTGTCGGCAACTCAGCGCTGCTGGGCCGCCCGACGTGGCTGGGATGGTTCTGATATAGGTTCTTAGAGCCGGTCCCAAAACCTGTCGGCGACTCAGCGCTACTGGGCCGCCCGACGTGGCTGGGATGGTTCTGATATCGGTTCTTACTCCTCGCTGCGTCTGCGCGGCCGTGACGGTTGGGCCGCCGGCGACGCCGCAGAGGCATGCAGGGCCTCCTGCAACTCCAACTCGAAGGTCCAGGGACCTCCGTCCGTCAAATGGTCCAACGAATGCTTGCCCGGCGGCTGGACCAGCCAGCCCAGCGGACTCATGGCCTCGGCCAGGTTGGCCGCCAGCCGGTTGACCAGCTCCGGCTGCAAGCAGGTGCCGTGCAGCACCACTCCGCGCTCGCCCCCTTCGATGCGCTGGATGATCAGTTCGTCCGGGCAGCGATCGGCCAACACGCCCAGCATGGCCGCCAGGCGCCGCCGCTGTTGCTCCAAGAGTTGCCGGCAGCGCGCCAGGTCGCCGCTCAAGCTCTCGTGGGCCTTGCGCAGGTCGGCCTGGTCCTTCTTGATCTTCTCGGCTTCCTTCTTGAGTTCCGCCAGTTGCTGCGCCGGCATGCGGAGCCGCGTGGTCTCTTCGGCCAGGGCCTTCTGCTGGCGATCGAGCAGGAAATAGTGCCCCAGGCAGAACAGCAAACCCACCAGGGCCAGCAGGGCCGAAAGCCCCTTGCGCGCGGAGGCCGACATCGGCCGCCGCGGCGGATGCAAGGCGGGCACCGCGCGCTCGCCGCGCTGCAGCTCTCCGGCCCAGGCGCCCAACAAGGCGGCCAGCCCCGCCTCTTCGCTCACGCTCAGCCAGGAGCCGGCGGGCAACTCGCTGCGTGCCACGGCCGCAGTGCCGTGCAGCCCCTCCCAGGCATGCTCGGCCGCCTCTTCACGCCACAGACGCGCGTCTTCTTCCCACCGGCCCGGCCGCGGATCCGAGTTCCGCACCAGCACGCTGCGCACGCTGCCGGCCGTAGTCCGCGTGCAGACCACCGCACCAGGCCACAGCTCGATCCGCTGCCAATTCAAACTGCCCGAGAGCAGCAGCGGCTGCGCCAAGCCGGCCGGATGGCTCAGGCCCGTCAGCCGACCGCCGGCAAGCTGCACCACTTCTTCGATCTGCTGCAACTGCGCGCCGCTCAACTCGATGAGCCAGTAGCCGCGCTGGTCGCGCTCGCTGGAGATGGTCTGCTGGGCCACGGCGGCCTCCAGGGCTGGAATGCTGGAGAAGGGTTCGGCCTCGAAGGCCAGGGCGCGGCCCACTTCTTCCGGCTTCAAGCGTGCCACGGCCTCGATCGGCAGGTGCAAGACCTGCATCCAGCAGTCGCTGGTCAAAATCCACACGCGCCCCGGCCGGCGGCGGTTCAAACGCAGGGCCGCCTCCACCAGCGACGGCAGATCGTCGACCGCAGGCCGCGGCTCGTGCGCCACCCCAGTCACGACGCCGCCGCGCAGCTCGGCCCGGGCGATCCAGTCCTGGGTGATCAGCAGGAGCGTGTTGGGGCTGCGGGGCATGGGGTGGAGTAGAGGTTAGAGGCGAGGGGCGAGAGGTGAGGGATTAGGAATTAGGGATTAGGGATTAGGGTTGGCGGATTTCCAGGTCGACGACGCCGCCGCGCTGGATGCGGACGA
>CALARR010000229.1 GCA_937889015.1 uncultured Planctomycetales bacterium
CTTCCGCCTTCCGCCTTCCGCCTTCCGCCTTCCGCCTTCCGCCTTCCGACTTCCGACTTCCGACTTCCGCCTTCCGCCTTCCGACTTCCGACTTCCGACTTCCGACTTCCGACTTCCGACTTCCGACTTCCGCCTTCCGACTTCCGACTTCCCCTTCCCAAAAACCTCGCTTTCCGCATCGCGCACTTTCCACTAGAATGCCTAAGTCGTTAGCGGAAAAGCCAGTTAGGTTCATCTGTCGGCGCCAACTGTGTCCAGCATGACGCTTTCCACGCGATTTCACCAGCTCGGGCAAATACTGGACCGCCGGTATTGGCCCTTGGCCTGGTTGGTATCGCTGGCAATGCATCTCGCGGCGCTCATCCTGCTGGCGATGGTCGTGCATGTCCACCTCCCGCGTGGGACGGGCATCGAACTGCAGTCACGCTTCGAAACCGAGGGCAAGGAGTCTCGTTTCGCCGACGAACAGGCCGGCGGCAGTTCCGTCCCGGTCACCGTGACCGCGGCCACCCCCAGCGCACCGGCCAACGCCAGCCCCCAACCCACGCTAGCCGAACTGCTCCAAGACGCCCCCTCCGTCGATCCCACCCAAGCCCTGCCCAATCAGCAGATGCCCATCGGACCAACGGCCTTGGAAACCGGCGGCGTGGGCCAGGCCATGGGCGCCACGCGCGGAACCGGCGCTGGCGGCGGGCAAGGCCTCCAAGGGCTCGGCTCCGGAAAGGCCACCACCGCCATCTTCGGCGTGCGCGGCGAGGGATTCCGCTTCGTCTATGTCTTCGATCGCTCGGCCAGCACCGGCGAGATCTTGCCCGCCGCTCAGGCCCAGCTCATCGCCAGCATCGAATCGTTGGACAAGATCCATCAGTTCGGGATCATCTTCTACAACGAGACGCCGACGATGTTCAACCCCACCGGCCAAAGCCGCCTGGTGTTCGCCACCGAACAGAACAAGGAACTGGCGCGGCGCTTCATCCGTTCCATCACTTCCGACGGCGGCACCCGGCATGAGGAGGCGCTCACGCTAGCGTTGAAGTTCTCGCCCGACGTTGTCTTCTTCCTCACCGACGGCGACGAGCCCCGCCTCTATCCGCACCAGCTCCAGCGCATCCAGAAGGTGGCCGGCGGCACCAAGATCAACACGATTGAGTTCGGCGCCCACACCCAGCCGGATCCGAACGGATTCCTGGTGCAGTTGGCACGCCTGACCGACGGCCAATATGCCTATGTGGACGTGACCACGCTTCGTCCCAACCGGCCATGAACCGCGTCGCCCGAAGAATCGATCTCAGAACGATCCCCGCCAGGTCGCGCGGCCCTGCAAGACCGAACCGCCAACAGGTCGCAGGACCGGTGCTAAGTGCAGGCCGGCCTTGGTTCCTGGCCACACTCGTGGCCGCGGCGCTGGTCGCGCCGCTGGCCTCCGGCCAATCGCCCGACGATACCTGGCAATCGTCCGAAGGCCGCTTCATCGCCGGATTGCGTCAACGGCAGCTCTTCTTCCTGGCCGACCAGTATTGCCAGCAGCGGCTGACGAAGCCCGATTTGCCTCAGGCGCGCCGCGCGGAGCTTGTGGCCCAGCTATCGCAGACCCTGGCCCAATGGGCCCTGGCTTCGCCCCCCGCCCAGCGCGAGCCACTGTGGCAGCGTGCCTGGCAGTGCGCCGACACGTTCGTGCGCGAGCATCCTCAGGACCCCAGCGTGCCGGTGGTCTGGTTCCAGGGCATCGAAAGCCTTCTGGCGCGCGGCGAACTGGCCCGCCAGGAATCGCAACTCGTGGCGGACGGCCGCGCGCTGTTGGAGGAGGCGCGGACCTGGCTGCGCGAGTCCATCCGCCAGTTGCAGGCCCTGGGCCAACACTTGGAGCAACTGCTTCGCCGCCGCGGCCCGCTCCCCACAGCCGAATCCACCGCGCGCGATGCCGGCCCGTCCCTGACCGCCGTCTCCAATGCCAGCCAGTTGCTCATGCTCCAGCGCAACGTGCTCTACGAGTTGGCGCGTGCCTACCGCAACCAGGGCGAGGCCTATCCGGCCGACAGCCCGGACCGCGCGCACAGCCTCACCCAGGCCGTCCAGGTCCTGGAGCCCCTGGCCGCCGTGCAGACCGACGATGCCGTGGCCGGAAAGAGTCGCCTGGATCTCGTTGTCTGCCAGCGATTGTTGGGTGATTTGCCCGCCGCCCGGCGACGCTTGGAGGCCTTCCAGCAGCAGCGTCCGGCCCCGCCCCTGGAGCTTCGTGCGCGCGCCGAGGAGCTGCGTCTGGCCTTGGCCGCGCGCGACGCGGCCGCCGCCACCGCCGCCCTGGACAAAGGCCGCCAGTCGCAGGGCCAGACCGCGCCCGAACTCGACTACGCCTGGCTCGACGCCTTCCTCACCTTCTGGCGCAGCGCACACGAAAAACACGACCAGGCCAACGCCCAACGCTGGAAGGATAAAGCCCTGCAGCAAGCCGAGCTGATCGCCGATCAACACGGACTCTACTGGGCTCGGCGCGCGCAGATGCTGCTGGCCTCCTTCGTTCAGGCCGCGCCCGACACGCAGGACCTCGGCCTCTTGACCCAGGCCGCCGAAAACGCCTTTCGCAGCGGTCAGTTGGACGACGCCCTG
>CALARR010000230.1 GCA_937889015.1 uncultured Planctomycetales bacterium
AGCTGGCGGGCCGGGACCGGCAACTGCTGGCCGCACGCTACGAGGAGGATCAGTCAGTCCACTCGATCGCCGACCGGGTTCAACGCACGCGCATGGCGATCTACAAGCGATTGGATAAGCTGCACGCCCTGCTCCTGGACTGTGTTGACCGGCGTCTGGCCGCCGAGGGGAGGCGAGCATGATGGGACACGATCGGGAAACGCAACGGCTCGACAGCCTGGTGGCCCAGTTACGAGAGGGACAGCTCTCCGACGCGGAGGCGGCTGAGTTGCGGCACCTACTCCAGTTGCGTCCGGAAGCCCGTCGCCGTTTCGCCGAGCACATGTTTCTCGCGGCGACCTTGAAGCTGGACTACCAGGAGCGATCGCACGAACAAACGCACGCGCGGTGGGGAGCCGGGGTGCGCGAGCGTCGCGGCGGCTGGGCGTGGTTCGCGGCGGGCGTGGCGCTGGCGGCCACCATCCTCTTACCAATGCTCCTGCTGTGGCCCAGCCGGACACCGGTCGCCATGGAAGGGGCGGGCCGTTTTGTGGATCAAGGGGTTGCCGTCCTGGCCGAGGCGATCGACTCGCAATGGGCGGAAACGGGCCTGCGAGCGAGGATCGGGGCTTCCCTTCCCCAAGGCCGGCTGAAGCTCGAAAAGGGTTGGGCAAAGATCGATTTCTACAGCGGTGCCTCGGTCGTCCTGCAAGGCGGGGCTGACCTGGAGTTGGTGTCGCCGATGGAAAGCATCCTGCACGGCGGTGCGATCCGGGCACACGTGCCGGCCCATGCGCAGGGCTTTGTGGTCCGCAGCGGGAAACTAAAGCTCGTCGACCTGGGAACATCGTTCGGCATGCGCGTCGATGCGGAGCAGGGCACCGAGGTACACGTGTTTGAAGGGAAGGTGCAACTGCACGACCCGGTCTTGGGCGGCCCCACGGCCACGGGACGCGAACTGACCAGCGGGGCCGGGGTGCGGATCGCGCGCGACGGTTCGTCGGCCGCGCTGAAGGCAGACGCTAACGAATTCGCCGGCTGGAGAGACCTGCAGCGCCGATCCGACGCCGGCTTGCAGCAGCGTTTGCAGAGCTGGCAAGCGGCAAGTGCCGTCATGGCCAAGGATCTTCGGTTGATCGCCTACTATCCGTTTAACCGGGACCCGTCGCATCCGGGCCGGCTGGCGAACGGATCGGTGAAGCAGGACGAGGCGATTGCCGGTTCGATCGTCGGATGCAGTTGGTCGCAGGGACGCTGGCCGGGAAAAGACGCGCTGGAGTTCAAGCGGCCGGGCGATCGGGTGCGCATCAGGTTGCCGGGGGAGTACGAGTCGCTGACGTTGATGGCGTGGGTGCGGCCCGACTCGGTGGATAACGGTTTTGCCTCGCTCCTGGTGAGCGACGGGTGGCGGCGGCGCGGTGCGACGCACTGGCAGCTCATGGGATCGCGCCAATTGTCGTTGTCAGTCTGGGACCGCGATGGTGTTAATCCGGACGTCCGCAGCCGTCCCATGCTCGACCCCTACGATCTGGGGCGATGGATGCATCTGGCTGCCGTGTATGATGGTCCGAAACGGTTGGTAACGCTGTACCGGAACGGCCAGCCGATCGGAGCCCGGACGCTCCCGCGCGCGGTTCCGCTGTGCATCGGGGCGGCCGAGATCGGCAATTGGAGCACACTTGACTTTCCCGACCAGGCGCCCATCCGCAACTTCAACGGCCGGATCGACGAACTCGCCGTCTTTTCCGCGGCCCTGGAGGCAGCGGAAATCCAAGAGATCTACGAGACGGGCGCACCATAGGAAATTGACGATTCGCAGCAGAGAGTAGTCTTACAGGAGAATCTCATGGACCGCATTAGCCATCCGACGCGACGCACATTTCTGAGAGACGCGGGAAGAATTGGCGCCGTATCGGCCCTGGCCGGCGTCAAGCTGCCGCACGTCCACGCCGCCGAGAATAGCACCATTCAGCTGGCGCTGATCGGATGTGGCGCCCGGGGTACCGGCGCAGCCGCCAACGCCTTGAACGTCCGCCGCGGACCGGTCAAGCTGGTCGCCATGGCGGATGTGTTTTCCGACCGTCTCGAAAGCAGCCTGAATAGCCTGCAGCGAGGAGTGAACCGCTCGTACGATCGGGTCGCCTCCGCGGGATTCGGCGATCGGATCGATGTCCCGCCCGAACGCCGTTTCGTCGGCTTCGACGGTTATCGGCAGGCTCTGGATTGCCTGCGACCGGGTGACATTGCCATTTTCACGACGCCTTTGGCGTTCCGCTGGGTGCATTTCGGCTACGCCATCGAAAAGGGCGTGCACGTCTTCATGGAGAAGCCCTTGGCGGCCGACGGCCCCACGGCCCGGCGCTTGTTGCAACAGGCCGAACTGGCCACGGCCAAGAACCTCAAGGTGGGCGTCGGCTTGATGTCGCGGCACAGCCGGGCGCTCCAGCAATTGCACCAACGCATCGCGGATGGGGAAATCGGCGACATCATTCTGATGCAAGCCTATCGCCTGATCGGCCCGCTCGTAACGGCGTTTTCCGAACGATGGCCCGGCGAACCCAGCGAGTTGCTCTGGCAAATCCGGCGTTTTCATAGTTTCATTTGGGCCAGCGGCGGCTGCTTCAACGACTTCTACATCCACAACCTCGACAACTGCTGCTGGATGAAAAACGCCTGGCCGGTCAAGGCCCAAGCTGTCGGCGGACGCCATTACCATACCAGTCCCCAAGGCCAGCCGTACGTCGATCAGAATTTCGACACTTACACGGTGGAATACACTTTCGCCGACGACGCGAAGCTGATTCTGAACGGACGTTGCATCCCTGGTTGCTATCAGAATCACGGCAGCCTTGCACGCGGCACGAAAGGCGCGGCCGTCGTCGCACGGTGGGACTGCCTTGGCCCCACGGCCACCTTCAAAGGGTTGACGCCCATGACGAAAGCCAATCAACTCTGGACGGCCGACGTTCCCCCGGACCAGGCAAGCCCCTATGAGAACGAATGGAACGATCTGCTCGATGCCATCCGCGACGACAAGCCCTACAACGAAGTGAAATACGGCGTCGAGGCGTCGGTCGTCTCCAATATGGGCCGAATCGCCGCGCACACCGGCCAGGTGGTCACCTACGAAGAAGCGCTCGGCGGCAAGCGCGAATACGCGCCCGGTGTGGATAAGTTCACGATGGATTCCCTCGCGCCCGTCCAGGCCGATGCCGACGGCAGATATCCCGTTCCCCAGCCGGGCATCAAGAAACAGCAGGAGTATTGACGCGACCTGCAGGCTCCGTTGGGCTCAGGGGCCCTCCTCCAGACGCCGCACGCTCACGGCCCGAATCCAGGCGTTCTTGCCCGTGGTGAAGCGGTTGCCATAGGCGCTCAAAAGCACGGGCGAGGCGCCGTCTGGAACCTCGAAATCCACGCACAGGGCCTGCCAGTCGTCGCTGCGAGTGCCTTTCACCAAGGGACGCCGGTCGGCCAGACGCACGTACCAGGACACGTTTTCCGGAAGCTCGCTCAGGATCTGCAGCGTCGCGCGGTAGCGGCCTGCAGGCAATTTCAGCCGTTGGGTCAGGAGCCAGTTCCCGGCGCCTTCCTTGAACTGGATACGCAGCGATCCTTTCCCGCTGCCCGGCGTATCCGGATCGAAGGACAAGTAGTTCTCGCGGTCCGTCAGCCGTTTCTCGGAGGGCGAAACAAAGGTCGCAGTCCAGCCGGGGCAGATGGGGTTGTCGTGTTTCTCATCGCAACGGGCGAGTTCCTCGGGCGAGAGGGCTCGCGGCGCCTGGTCGGGGTTCACGGCCAGGTTGGCCCCGACCTCGGTCCATTGCTTTTCGGCGTAGACCTTGCCGCCCGCCCCCGGTTCCTTCCAGACGTAGTTCCCGTCGGGAAGACGCACGCACTGCAAGAGTACGTCACCCTCGTCCGAGGCCAGCGAGACCAGGTGCCCGCGAAGCGATTCCTCGGGGCGAGGCAGCAGGTCGGGCCTGGCGATGGTTGCCGGCGGCGGCACGTGGAGGTCCTGGCCCGCCGGTACGCCCCCGCCTTCCACCAGAACCGGATGCTGCACATTGAAGAAACGGTTCATGGCGATGAACTCGTCCTTGCCCGGCGTGCCGCCGCTCAGCGCGAAGCCGATCTTCGCATTGTAGATGGCGTTGTTCATGAACGTGTTGGCGAAAGTGCTCCGTACGACAAAGGCCTGGTTGGGCATGTCCGAGACCAGGTTGTTCACCCAGGCCGACCGCCCCGAGTTGCACTCGAACCCGAAGCTCGAATCGATGGCCAGCGAGCGTCCGTCGACCACGTTCCCCGCGACCAGCACGTAGTGCTCGGCGCCGCCGGTCTTCACTTCGATCACCGAACGCCATCCGGACCGCGAACAGATATTGCCCGAGATCACGGCATGGTTGGCCTTCACGTAGATCGCCGCGCCGGCCAGGCGTCGATGAGGGTCAGTCTCTGTGGCGATCCAGTGCCCGCGGTAGAAGGTGCCGTCGGGCAACTTCAGATGGTGGCCGCAGGTCGCCCCGGGCACCGGTTCACCGCGATGAAAGTCGCGCACGATGTTGCCTTGAACCGAGACGTTGTGCCCGTAAACCAGGATCCCGTGGATGTACGAATCGGCCAGGGTCGCGAGGTGGCCTCCGCCCAGGACCTGGTTCTCGTGCACCAGGGCATTGGGCAGATGGGTGGTGCAGCCGTCGGCGATCTGCGTGGCCTTCCCGCCACTGAGCTGGATCGCGATCACGCCCATGTTGCGCAGCACGTTCCCGCGCACGATCGCCCCGCCCGGCATAGGGCTGGTGACCCAAATGCCGTAACGCGGCTGCCCAATGAACTCCGAATTCTCCACGCGCAGGCTGCGGACTTCGGCGTGCCGGTAGCCCAGGGCGATATTCGAGGTCTCGAACAGGCAGCGGTCCACCTCCAGGTCGTTCAGGGGACCCTTGTCGCTGTTGGCGATGCCCTCGATGCCCGACGAACCCTGAATGTGCATGTTCCGCACGCGCAAACTGGGCCGGGCCTTGGAATCGACCTGGTCGAGGTTGATGACCCGGCTGGGCTTGCCCCGCAGCACTTGGTTCTCATCGAACTTCGCGCCGTTGGGGCAGAGATTGAACAGCTCGCCCTTCCCGCCGATGCCCTCGATGACGATCTCCGCACCGCCGGTGATCGCGATCAGGTCAGTGTCCTTGGTCCACAGGCGTGCTCCGTTCTCGAACACGAGCCCCACGCTCCGGTCGAGTACCCAGCACTTCTCCAGCCGGTAGGAACCGGACGGAAACCGCAGCGTGCCGCCTGCCGGCAACTCGGCGAGCGCTTGTGTCAGGGCCGCCCTCCAGTCGCCGTCCGGGCCAACCTGGGAGCGGTACGTGGTGACATCGAGTCCCAGCAGCGGGCAGGGAACAAGCATGCCCCCTGCGCATAGAGCCAAGGCAATCCACTTCACGCAAGAACGCAACTTACGCACCTGAAACCTCCGGTCTCTAGACGTCGGCCGTGGGCATCGCCTGCAACCAGGTGCAGGCTACCACCTCGAAGAGCGTAGCATCGTGCATCCACCGCAGACGAATCTGCGGCCTGTCTACTCCCATACTACTGTCGTACCAGGATCGGCTGTGAGAAGATCATGTCCACGATGGGGATCGGTGACTGCCCCGGTGGATCGAGTTTGGCCGTCGAAATCAGCCCTAGCCGGTCGTGGATTCGGGAAAGCTCATGCACGCTCATGGCCGCGACGGCCTGGGCCGTCAAGGGCTCTCCCGCCTGGTGCGTGTTGGGATACGCGAAGGCCTCGACCCGCACGTACTGGCAGGCGATCCTGCCGGTCGCATCGCGCGGGAACTCGAAAAAGCCCCGCTGGCCGTTCGTGACGCTTGCCACGCCCGCATCGGTGACAAAGCGGATCTGCGTATTGGGCCGCCGGTGCCGGTCGGCCCCATCCACCCACACCTCGACGCCGGTTGGCTCGCCAGCCGCGTTATCCTGGACCACGATCCGTGTGAAGCGGAAGTCGGTCTTGTCGTAGGGCGCCGTCAGTTTGCCGGCCCCATCCACCGCCAACGCTCCTAAGAGTCCAAAGAAACGACCTTCGCGATAGGCGCGCAGTGCGTCGTGCTCACGGTCTTCCCTTGACGCCGAAGTCGCCCCGCTCAGCAGGAGCACGTTCCGGCCGCAACCGTTCCAGACGTGGTCCTTCACGAAGAATCCATAGCAGCGGCGCCCCGCACGCAGGGCGCCGTCCCACAGTTGGTAGAAGTTGCTCTTCGGTCCGCCAAACCCCTCGTGCTGGTTCCAGACCTCGATTCCCAGCACTCTTGGGTCGAAATCCAGGACCTCCAGCAGACGCTCGACAGAACCTCCTGGGTGGTTGATGGTGATTCCACCCCCATCGGCAAAACGCAAGCCTTCCGTCGGTCGTCCTGCAGCGTCCTTCAGCGTTCCATCCAAGGCCGCTCGAAAGGCGTCTCGCCAGGGCCGATTGGTCCCTTGCATCAGCCGAAAGCGCGTGATCTGGGTCGTCGCCGGATCGAAGTCCAGCCGGACGCACACCGTGGCCGATTCCGTTCTCAGGTACATTGCCTCCGGTGACTTGGCGGTCAACCGTTGTCCTTGCACAAGTCCGTCACCCACAAGCGCAAACGTCTTGTGGCTGACCTGGTGTGCCCCTTCCACTGTCACGATAACCACTGCCTCCCTTCCTGCTTTGGCCGCCATACGCAGGTCCAGACGGTACACTCCCTGCCAGGGAGACCTTGCAGCATCAAACAGGTTCAGGTCCTTGAACACATGCTCGATGGGGCTTGTATCGGCCTTGAACTTCGGCGTCTGACCGTAGCCCACCGTGTAATAGCTGCCCGGCGTGCAGAAGTGATAGCTGCTGTCCGTCATCGAGTGATGCTCGGCATTGGGCGAGCCCAGGGCCTCGGGGTTCCGCTTCAGGAACGACTCCGATAGCGGATAGACCGGCCGCGAGGGGTAGTAGTTCGACACCGGCAAGTGACGAAACCCCATGTCCCACTGAACTTGCGGATCGCGACTGTGCTGATGAGTGAACGAGTGTATGAATTCGGTTCTGCTCCAATCGACCTGTGCGTAGGGGTTCACGATGCGAACCGGCTTTTCACTCCCGGCCGGGGCAGCGCAGGCTTCGCTCAACCCTCCCGCCAGAACCGCAATCGCCAATAAGCTCACGTGTCGAATAGCCAAGATGATGCTCCTGTGGTTGAAATCGGTGGCCGGGCCGCAACTTGCCGAAGCGTTCGCAGGCCTTTCAGTCCCTCGGGCCTGGTGCCTCTCTGCCCCTTTGGCTCTGCACTCGCCAGCCGTTCGGCGAGCTGCCGGTCATCTTGCGAAAGGCTCGGGAGAAGTAGTAGGGATCGACGAAACCCAAGGCGGCGGCAATCTGCCGCACAGTCAGATCGGTCCCCAGCAGCAACTCCTTGGCGCGGTTGATTCGCAAGTGCAGCAGGTATTGATGCGGCGCCATGCCCGTGTGCTTCTTGAACGCGTGCCGGAATCCGTCATAACTCACGTCCAACGCCGCCGCCAGGTCCTGCAGGTCGATCTGGTCGGAGATCCGCTGTTCAAGGATCAACGTAGCCTGTCGCACCAAGGCGCCGATCCGCTGTGCTTCTCCATCTCCTCCATCAGTGGCTAAGGCCGTGCCCAGAATCTCCAAAATGTTGCCGCACATCAACTGCTGGAAACCGGGCGGCTCGCTCCGCGCCCTTTCGACCAGGGACAAGTAGGCCTGCAGCAGTCCCGGCTGCAAACCTGTACGGAAGATCGGCCGCTCGGCCGAAAGCACTCGCCTCCCGACCAGGCGTTCTAGGTATCCGCCGCCAACATGGGTCCAGAAGTAGCTCCAGCACACCTTTTCTCCGGGCCGGTACCGGTGCCACACGCCGGGAAACAGCACGAAGACCGTGCCGGCCTCCACAACCGTCCGCGGCGTAGTCGCCGACTCGAACTCACCCTGCCCCTGGGTTACATAGATCACGCCGAACTGGTCCAGCACGCGACCCGTTTCCCAGACGTAAAAGTACGGCGGCGGATGGCCATGGTCGGGCGTGCCACGATAGGCGCGCACGATCCGGCCCACTCCATTCACGTACAGATCCCAGCGACGCTGCCGGTCACTAATGGGAAAGTAGCGGAAGTATTCTTCCCTGGCGATCCGCCGCATCGATCATCTTTCGTCAACGTCTGTGGGATGGGCCCGCTTGCAACCTACGCGTTTGGGGACACTCTTCACACCACTTCCCGCTGGCTCTGATTGTGCTTGCCCCCCTCGGCGGTTGTCAAGCAATCCGTAATCCGGCTCATGCGAAAGGTGGAAGAGCTTAGCTCGCGCGGGAATGTGGCGACGGTGGGTTCCGTCATGCCCCCGAACGGCGATAGATCTGGCTGAGGGCCTGGTAAAGGCTCTCGGTCGTGGAGTCGGCTTCTACGGTGAGACGCACAATTCTCGCGCCCTGGGTCTCATAATGCTGGCACAGGGGTTCGGTGCGCTGCCGGAAGATGGCCAGCTTGCGGCGTACGGACAGCGCGTCGTCGTCGGTGCGATGGGTACGGTCGCCACCCGTGTTGGCAACGATCCGTGCCAGCACAACCTCCAGCGAACACTCCAGCATGACGATCGCCGTGACGTTCACCACGGATGTCAAGGCTCGGGCTTGGCCGGCGTGACGCGGCAGTCCATTCAGCACCACTTGCGTCTGCGGAGACAAAGACTGCTGAGCAAGGAAAGCCTGCAGGATCCGCCGAGCCAAGGGAAAATGCTCGTCCTCCAGCAGGTCGCCATGGAGGAGGACCCCGCGGAGAAAAGCGATCTCCGCGCGCGACGCGATACGGTCAGGACAATCTCGTGCCACGATCTGCCGCAGTTGGTCGCCAAAATCGAAATGCACGCACGGCCGGCCGCAAAGCCCATCAAGCTCCAGCCACTGGCCCAAGGGGGTCTTGCCAGACGCCGTAGGGCCTAGCAGGACGAGGGCATCAAGACGAGAGGGGCGGCTCATAGGGCGGATCAGGCTGGTCGATAACGGTAAGACGCCGCCGGATTACGCCGCAATTCGTCCAGATTGGCGATTGCCAGACGCCCACGCTGATGTAGGTACTCGACTCGCGAGCCGGCATCCATCAGGGCGAGCACGGAGTGAAAGCCGGTGGCCTGGGTGTACATGCGTTCGCCCAGTTCGTGGATGGTCAACGGCGATGGGGCCTTGTCCAACAGGCCCACGGCTCGCTCCAGCCGGCGAAACTGGGTGTCGCGAATCTGGTCTGCACGCTGTTTCACATCGTGAATCGCCATTTCATGCCCACCCAGTGCCAGTTCGATCCCCGGCAGACGGCGGATCTTCTCCAGGGATTCGAGGTAATGACCTAACCCATTGTAGGCCCCGGTACTCTCCGGCCACTGCTGGGGGACCGTGACGGGCAGGATGTGATCGCTGCACAGCAGGATCTCCTCGGTCGCCAGGCAAACCAGGCCTGGCGAATGGCCCGGCACGTGGACTACCTTCAGGCCGTCGAGTTCCATGCCGTCCACCAGGTCGAAATCGACGCGCGCCGAGCGAACGCGGCCGGGCAGCATCCCAAACCGGTCCAAGAGGGGGCCGTGCTCTTCCAAGGGGATTCCCGCCTGGCGGAAGAAGTTCCGCATAGCCAGCCCGGTCGTTATGGCGTGTTCGTCGAAGGCCACGATGGCGCGGCGGTCCAGGGGATGGACGCCCACTTCGGCCCGGGTCTGTGGCAGCAAATCCGCCAGCCCGCCAATATGGTCGACGTGGGAATGCGTGATGAGGATTCGGCCTATATCTGCCAGACGCACCTTCTCGCCAAACTCCCGGCTGACCAGTTCCAACCCGCTCAAGATCTGCGACGTCGACTCCCCCTGGCCGCTCCCCGTGTCGATCAGCGTCGGCGGTCCCGCTCCGAGCAGCAAATGCACGCGCCCGCTGAGGCCGGGCAGAACGTCGCAAGCGATCCGATAGATGCGCAGTCCAGCACGGGATTCGAAACGCTTGACAGGCGGCAAACTGGGCATGGATATGGAATGCTGCAGGTTCGAGGGCGACAGCCGGCGCTCGTCTGGCACGCACGGCCGACTCACGCTCCTTCGTTTGTAACGCTCGCAACGGTGAGCGACAAGGCCCGCGTTGATTCTCAGGCTTGTTGTTGGCCACCCCACAAAGTAAACTGCTACTGGCACCACATCGGAGGGAGATCGCATGGAACGTTTTGTCCTCGCCTTGGACCAAGGTACGACATCCAGCCGAGCCTTGGTTTTTGATCGCGCCGGCAACGCTCGGGGGGCGGCTCAGAGTGAGTTTCCCCAGATTCTCCCTGCCCCCGGGGTTGTCGAGCACGACCCCGAGGCAATCTGGTCCTCCCAATTGGCCTGCGCCCGTGAAGCCATTGCTCGGGCCGGTCTCCGGCCCGAGCAGATCGCAGCCTTGGGATTGACCAACCAGCGCGAGACAACGGTTCTCTGGGAACGCTCCACGGGACGGCCGATTGCCAACGCGATTGTCTGGCAAAGCCGGATCAGCGCCGAGATCTGCACACGTTTGAAGGCCGAAGGGCACGAAGCCCTGTTTCGTGCCAAGACGGGCTTGCTGCTGGATCCGTATTTCTCCGGCACCAAGATCAAGTACCTGTTGGATCGCCACGAAGGATTGCGCGCTCGCGCGGCACGAGGAGAAGTGCTCTTCGGCACTGTGGACACATGGCTGATCTGGCGCCTGACCGGCGGCCGAGTGCATGCGACCGATCCCAGCAACGCCAGCCGGACTCTGTTATTCAATATCCATACCCTGGATTGGGACGACGAGCTGCTGCACGTGCTGGATGTGCCCCGCGCCATGCTGCCAGAGGTCAAATCCTCCAGCGGTCAGTTTGGCCAAACGAGTCCCGATCTGTTCGGCGCGGCGATTCCGATCACAGCCGTGGCTGGCGACCAGCAGGCCGCCACGTTCGGCCAGGCCTGCTTCCAGCCGGGCGACGTGAAGAATACTTACGGGACCGGCTGTTTCATGCTGATGAACACCGGTTTCCAGCCCGTGCCCTCGCAAAACAACCTGATCACCACGGTCGGCTGGCAACTGGGTGACCAGGTGACCTATTGCCTGGAGGGCTCGGTGTTCATCGCCGGGGCCGTGGTGCAATGGCTGCGCGACGGATTGGGCCTGATTCGCAGTTCGGCCGAGGTCGAGCCGCTGGCGGCGAGCGTGCCGGACTCGGGTGGCGTGGTGTTCGTGCCGGCTTTGGTTGGGTTAGGCGCTCCGCACTGGGATCCCTATGCCCGGGGAACGATCCTGGGGATCACTCGCGGCACAACGGCGGCGCATATCGCGCGCGCGGCCGTGGAGTCGATGGCCTATCAAACCCGCGATCTGCTGGAGGCCATGAGGAAAGACGCCCTGACTGAACTGGGCGTGCTGAAGGTCGACGGTGGAGCCTCTGTGAACGATACGCTGATGCAATTTCAGGCCGACGTGCTGGGGGTGCGTGTCGAACGTCCGAGCGTGGCAGAGACCACCGCCCTGGGCGCCGCCTATCTAGCGGGGTTGGCGGTCGGATACTGGAACGACCTGGACGATGTGGCCGGCCATTGGGTCCTGCAACGAAGGTTCGAGCCGCGGTGGGACAAGGACTATCGCGAGCAAGTCTACCGCCGCTGGGAGAAGGCAGTAGGCCGGGCACTGAATTGGGAGACGCCTGTGAGTTGATGCGGCGCGGCGCAGAACGGCTGGCGGTTCTCACGCCGGACCCAGAAAATGGGAAGGGGAGCCTCGCCCGCCGGACTCCGTCGCCTTCCCCGTTCTCCGACTACTTCGTGACGAGGTCGCCCAGCACCTTGAGCAGGGTCTCGGCCAGGTCTTCCCAGCGCGGTTTGGAAATCTGCGCCGTGGCGCCCACTTGCATCCCTTTCTTCTCGTTGTCGGGGGAGACCAGGGATGAGAAGAGCACAACGGGCAAGTCCTTCAGCACCGGGTTCTCGCGAATGCGGCGAGTCAGCGAGAATCCGTCCATACGCGGCATTTCAATGTCGGAAATCACGGCCGCGACCACTTCCCGAACACTCTCTGGTGTGTGCGTGCGTGCCAACCCTTCCAAGTAGTTCCAAGTCTCCTGGCCATCGCCAAAGCCGCGGCGTCTCTCATAACCCGTTTGTCGCAACGCGGCATCGAGCATCGAGCGAATGATCGGCGAGTCGTCGGCGAACACGACAGGCGGACGTACGCCGACATGTTTGGCGGCTTCTTCTGCCAACGCAAGCTCGCGCGGCGCGATGGCGATTCCCAAGGTTGCGCCAATGGCCTCGAAGTCGAGAATCGTCACGATCCGCCCTTCGATAAGGACGATGCCGGTGACGGGAACGTCCATTCCAGGGCAGTGCGGCAGCGGACTGAACGCTTTCCAGGAAAGACGGTGGATACGGTCAACGCCCTGGACTCGGAAGGCGATCATCTGATCGTTGAACTCCAACAGCAAGTGCTGGTCTTGACTGCCGGTATCGTCGGTCACCTCACCATTCCATAATACGCGACGGAGATCCACGGCAGGCACCACGACCTCACGAATGCGGACGACACCCTCAACAGCCTCTGGCGACTGGGGAACGAACGTCGGCGCTTGGTACGGACGCACCTCGCGGACTTTCGCCACGTTCACCCCGCACAAACGGTCGCAAACATGGAACACGAGGATCTCGACCTCGTTGGTCCCGGCCTCCAAGAGGATCTGGGAATCCAGGATCGAGTTCGGGGTGGCACGGGCCGGAGTGTCGAGAGTGGCGGTGGCCATATTTTAGACTCTGTCTGACCTAGGGAGGGATGGAAGGACGGTCCACAATCTTGCCGGGCGGGGCATTGTCACCTCCCGAACCGCATCAGGTTGGGTTCTATGGACAATGCAGAGATCCGTCGAGCCATGAGCGCCAGCCAGGACGCTCGGCAGCCGAGCGGTTGACGTTCTTGGGGCGGCTCCAAGGGGATATAGGTTATCAGGACCACCGTGGACTACGCCGAATTGACGGATCTACGTTGACAACCCCCATTGGCAGGGGCGGTCCGCGGTCTCACGTGCAGAATCTGCGGAAGAGTCCAATTCCACCGCAGAAGACAACCCTGGCAGAAGGTGCGGGCCTCACAGTGAGGGGCCTTACGACGGAGCCAGCGCATGGTAAAGCGTTCATGGACTGCACCGGCATCTGTGCTACGGCGGTGCGTCCGGACAGTCTGTGTAATGGTTGTCGCCCGTCTGCGATGCGGCCCACAGGCCCGGCTGGCTTTCGGCCAGCACGTGTGCACAGCCCTGGAAGATGTTCCGAAGATACGTATTCGGCATGGGCTGGCCTAGGGGATCGGGGTAGAGCCCTAGGACGGCCGACTCGGCTTCGTCGAATCCCTGGAAGTGGTTGCCGATAAGCTTGAACCGCGCGCGCACTTCGACCGCCTGCTTCACGTGGTCGGTCTCACCGCGCGAGATCAAATTCTCCTCCAACAGCGACGTCTCACTGCCCTCCGCATCGAGCACCACAGGACGTCGGCAGGCGGTGATCGTATTGGCCCGGAGTCGCCAGTTGGCCGTCCGGGGATAGATCTCCAGCCGGTCGCCGGCCTTGAAGGACAGCGGCTCGCGAAGGGTGAAGTGAAGCGTCTCAGGATCAAAGCCCTCGATCGTACTGACCGTCTTGGCTGAATCGCCACTCAACCAGAGCAAGTTCCATCCGCGATAACCGTGCGACTGGCGGCGGGGAAGCGGCAGTCCACGCCCGATGAGAAAGGTCTGTCGGTCAATAACTTGGCCGATTTGACCTTGCGCCCGGCCTGTCACAAGGCCGGTGCCACAGTTGCGGATCAAGTTGTCATGGATGATCACGTCGACGGCTGGTTCCTTGACCGAGATGCCTGTCACATTCGGATCGCAGACGCCGCGAACGTAGATCTGGTTGTCGCTGACCAAGACGCCATTGGCACTGACGTTAACCGCCGTGCGTGTGATGTTCGTCTGGGCGACGTCGGTCAAGTCCATGATGTTGCCGGTGACCGTGACACGCTCGGCGGGCAAGTCGCGGTCCGTGTTCATGCCTGAGACGTCGATTCCGCAGGAGGCGAAGTTCACGAAGATGTTGTTGCGGATGATCACCTGGCTGGCGCCGCTGGCGGCGCGGATCATGTAGCCCCCGGCGCGCCCCGCATAGAACATGCGTTCTTCAAACACGTTGTCGGCAATGATGTGTTGTCCGGATCCGAGTTGTTCCAGGTGTTCGGCGCGGTTGCGGATATTGCCCATGGCGATCGTGCCCGAACCGCGCACGTAGTTGCCGATGAATCGTACGAAACGCGAAGCGCCTTCCCAGGTGCAGCCACCGACATCCTGAATACGGCAGTACAAGACGCTGGTGTTCTCGGCCAGGTCGTTGTTGTTGAAGGCGTTGCCGTCACAGTTGATGGCCGAACAGCGGAGGAAGGTCAATATCTTGGTGTAGGCTGGCGGCTCCTTCGGACCGGCACGAGAGGCCCCCTGGCAGTAGAAGGCCTCGCAGTTCATACGCGTCGCGTGACAGTTCTCGACCAGCACTCGTTCGGTGTTCGAGATGTGCATGGCCGAGCAAGGTTTCATGCCCATGGGCCAACAGGCCTTTCCGCTGGCAGTGCGGAAACTGCGCCAACCAGGACCTTCGCCGAGGCCCGTGTGTCCAACCATGCGCAGATTGCGAACCGTGACTTCTGCGCCGCCTCGCAACGAGACGCACGAGCCGTAGCCTTCAGAGATATCGAGGATCGTCTCAACCCCGTTGGCGCCTTCGATCACCAGGCCTTTGGGATTGGAGACGCTGAGGCCTTTGGTCAGCCGATAGTGCCCGGCAGGGATGTGAAGATTGCGATTCTCCGCCAACGCCCGCTTCACAGCGGCTTGCAGGGCCGCACTGTCGCAGTGCCGCAACCGGGCTGCCGTGTTGCTCTGGCAGGGGGCGTCGGCAACGGTGATCCTCGTTCCCTCGATACCAACGATCTTCGTGACCAGCAGATTCCGGCCCGTGCAGGTAATGATATGGCCGGGTTGCCAGTCGTGCTGGTTGAACTTGATTGCGGTGCCGCCACTGAGCGGTTGCCAGTCGAAGGTCACCGGTACTCCCTTGGCCTTCCAAGTGCGCGCCTGGTCGTCGCTCCAGCGGAAACAGAGGGGGACCGTGGATTCGACCTCAACAATGTAGATCGCCCAGTCGCCGGCCTGGCCATCGTAGCCGCGGATCTCGGCTACATTGCCCAAGGGATTGGTGGCATAAGGATTCTCGGGCGGCTTGAGGATGCAGCGCTCGTAGTGCGGATGGCACCCGAAGAGCATGACCTCTTGTCCGGGCTGGAAATCGCCCACGTCACTGACCGTGATCTGAGGCGAACCGGCCGTAGTGGCCACGGCGGTTTCGAAGACCGAGCCCGAGGCACCGCACTCCCGAGCGCTGAGCCAGTCCGAGGGCTCAGCCATGGTCGAAGTCGCCCGGATCGCCAGCAGGATCAACACAGGACATGAGACTCGCCAGCACGTTCGCGTCATGGGGGGCATCTCCGGAGATGAGGCGTAGCACGCGGAATCGGATCAACCGGCGGGGACAACGCTATCATGCGCCCAATCAGAGTCCCACGCAAGCCTCGGAGAAGGGGCGCGGGCAAAGGAGGGAAGGCTGGAGCAGTCGGCGAAGGCCGTCGCCAGCAAGATCAGTCGATCTTGGCCTCGATGAGGCGGCTGGCTTGATAGCACTGGGCCGTGTTCTCGCCGGTCGGGTCGTAGTCCAGCACTGCACCGCCTTTGTGGAATAGCCAGTAGCGTGGATAGGGATCCTCGGATGGCACGATGTACAGCAGACGCGAGTGGTCACGAGGCTGGCCGGCCTGATAGATCGGCTGGTGTGGCGTGACCTCCACAATGGATTGGGCCTGAACCAACTGCGCTAATCGGTCGCTGGCGGCCGACCAGTCCCGGCACAGAGGCCGGCTGTGTACGAAAAACGTCTTGCCGTTGCTCATCGAACGGAGGTAGAACAGATTCCAGGGGGAGTGGTGGAGGTCCGCTTTGACCGCATCCGCTAAACGGAACACGAGCATGCTGCGCGGCTGGTTGGCAATCCACAACGCCTGATGACGGTCCAGGCGTTGGCGGAACTGGAACCAGAATCGCTTGGCCTGGAGGGCGATGGAACTGCACGGGCGATACTCACCGCCGTGCTTGTACGGCGTGGCCGATCCGTCGCAGTGCGCCAGGTCGAAGAGATTGTCGCCATCGAAATTGTCCAGCCGATCGCAACGGTCCATGGCGATGCCGTCGCAGTGCAGGGTTTCCAGGATCCCCTCAAGCTGATCGAGCAGGCCGCGGCCGTAGCTCCAATCGGGATTGGGATTGCCCCAATAGGTGGCGAATAGGCCGTCTCGTCCGATCTTCACCAGGTCTCGTTTGTGGTCTTGGACCAGGGAGTCGAAGAAGTCGGGAATGACGGGCGATGAGATGCCGCCGAAATGCATCAAGAACAAAACCTTCAGCCCTTGTTCCTGTGATCGTCGCACGTCCTCGATGATCTGGCGATAGCTGGTGATCTTCTGAAGCGGCGTGTCATAGAGGGCGTCGAGCGGCTGTTCGGGCCGAAAGTAGACTCCCTGGCGATAGGTGGCGCCGTTGTAGATGACCGAACGTACCCCGGCCGCGAAGGCCTCCGCGGGGCGTCGTGTTGCTTCAGGATAGCTGCAGGCTCCCGGCAGCTTTCCGCAGAACTCGGCCGTGTAGGGGTCCAGAGCGCGGAGCACGGCGTTGGCGAAGGTCCCGTAGCCCGGAACCAATTCGAACGACCAGCGGTACTCGCGATGACGCTGGTTGGGCCACGCCCAATACTCCACGGCCGCCTCCGTAGGCGTGGTGCGCAGCATCAGGTTCGACAGGTCGTGATCCACGAAACACAAGTACTGGCGGTTACGGCAACGCAACGAAAGCAGCGGAAAACGACAGAACTCGAACAGTCCCTCGCACGCGATCGGTAGCTGCGAATAGCCGTCAGCTAGAGGGTCCAGGGTCAGCGATTCAATCTCGCGCAGCGGACTGCTGGGACGAAACACAAGGCTTACGTTGGACCAGGTTTCCTGCGGTTCCTGAATCATATAAGAGACTTCAAAACGCAGGCGGTCGGAGTCCTCGCGAACGTCGACACGGATAGGGTTGCCCCAGGCATCGCGATACAGACCAGCGGACTCGCGGCGCGCCATCTGGCCGCGGACCATGACCCGCACCGGTTCGGCCAGGAAGAACTCGCCGTCCAACTTGGGGCGGTCTCCGCCGACGGGATCCGACGCGAACTCGACCCGGTGCGAGCGGTGCCCCAGCCGGATGTCCTGCCCTTGTGAAAACGGCTCTTCGCAGTAGGACAGGCTATTGCTCCGCAACCAGGATTGCGACTCCAGCGGGATCGGCACGCCAGGATAACTACCCAAGAGATAAACGCCTTGGGGCACAGGCTTGATGCGGAGACGCATCTCGCCGCGCGGGCTGAGCAGGGCTTTGCTCCGCGGCGCCTCGTAGAGCGTGGTCCCCTGTTGGTGGAGGACGGCCCAGTGCGCAGTGTCCCACTCCCATGCCTCGACCAGAGGCCGTGCGTCACTGCCTCGCACGTGCAGGACCAATCGCGTGAGATCTGCATCCGCACCACGTCGCAGAAGCCCCGGCCGCTGCCATTGGACAGCCAGCGAGTCTCCGCCGAGAAACGGCCGCAGGGGCTGCCGGCGGCAACGGGCATAGGAATCCAGCAACTCCGGACCACCATCCAGGAAGGCCAGCCAGAACTCGGCCCAGCGCAGTTCATCATCCATGTAGGGAGGCGAAGGCCGGTAATGGACCTGGATCCGTCCCTCATCCGTCGCAAGAACATACTTCTGGAAGCCGCGCCCAGCCACCAGCACCAGGCTCCCAGAGCGAGTCACGGAATCGAAGAACACGGCCGCATCTTCCGTATCCGAAGACAGGGCGGGCTGTCGCGTGTCGGAAAAGGGCCCCTGGAACGGCTTGCCCGAACGATCCACCATTGCGTAGTGGGTCCGCCCTGGCTGGAAGTTGCCGTCGGGTGAAACCGCGGCCGTGAACTGGAAGCTGGGACTGCGCACGTTCTGCGGACGAATCACTGCGCTGATTCGTAACTCCGGCCGGCGGCAATACAGATCGATGTCCAACGCAAAACTCACCGCCTTCGGATCCAGGGATGCGTCGCAATCGGTTTCCAGGTGCAAGCGTTTGCGGACCGGCCCATCACTGGTTAACCTGCGCTGCCGGACGCGCGCTCCCCGGTGCCCGGCGCTCTGGCCTGACGCCAGAGCCTGGCGCGCGCTCCAATAACCCGCATCGAGCACCTGTTTCCCGTCCAGCCAGACGCGTTCCAGGTAGCTGCCAACATCGACGGTGAGCCGCGAGTTGGACAGCCGCACCTGGGATTGTTGGTCGGTGGCGGTCAACTCGCAAGAGTACTGCGCGGTCGGTGCCGTCTGGCCGGGCGAGGCGTAAAGATGGATCGTCTTGCGATCTTGGCCGGCTGGGCAATCGACCTGAAACACCAGCATCGCGCCGGCTTCGGTCTGGTCGATCTGGAACGGCAGATCGTTTCCACCGACCTCTCGCGGGGCGTCCGGCTTGGAGGCGGGATCCACGACGCGCAGGGACGCCAAGATCTCGTCGGCGACCCAAGGGAGCCGATCCAAGGGGATTTCGATGGGCTCGCCTGATCGCTGCAACGCGTCGGGATTGTCCAGCACCAGTTCCAGTCGCTTCTGCCAAGTGAAGCTATCGGTGGTGTCCGAGTCCCAGTAGTCCCTCCCCCCGGCTGCGCGCACAGACTGCGGCAGCAGCGTGCATATCAAGCACAGGACTCGCACGCCGCAGGGCATGCTCGTGATTTCCGGAAGAAGAGAAGAGAGGAACAGAAAATCGCGGCCTGGCGGGCACTCCACAGTCATGTGGCAGAGCCACAACAACGGGGCGACGGATTCAGAACCTCTCCCAGAACCGTCCCGGCCAAGTTGAGCGGCCCAGCAAGACTGAGCCGCCGACCGGTTCAGGGATCGGATCTCAACCCCCCTCCCTTAACGCACTTCGTGGAAACCCAGTCGCCGTTGATCCAGAGTCGAACGTCAGGCGCGAACGGCCTCGCTGATTCGAGGATCGACCCTCAGTGTACTCCAAGGATGCCGCAGTACAAGCAAAAAGTCAACCGGTTGACGTGGGTGCCCCTGTGGAGGCAAAGTCAGAGCGTCCCTCGGTCGAGTTGTCTTGCGCAACAGCCTGAGGCGTGGACCGCGCAATAGATCTTTGCGCCTCCGAGTAGACAACCGTCTGGGGAACAGGCCCCGCGCCCCTAAAGAACGTCGTCTCCGAATTCGCCGCAGTTGGTCGGGCTGGACGATCCCTTGGGGGCTCGACTGCCAAGGGCCGCCGAGTGGCTTGGAGTACCGCGGATTCCGCATGCACAGCGTTGAGTATCCGTGGAGACGACGGGAGTCAAGGACGGCATTGATATCAATAGGCTCGCGAGTTTCCTCTGCCCTTGTTGTCTGTCCGGCACGATCACTGAGATGCCGGCTTTACTTGAGCGCGACAGAGCGTTATGTTGGGGCCAACCTCGACTTGGGCCAAGTCTATTGGTGCAGGAGATGCCATGAAAACTCACGGATTCGCGGTCGTGTTGGGGGGGCTGTGTCTGATCGCACTGGGTTGCGACCAATCGCCACCGGTCACCAGCAACAACCAGCAAGTCCAGAGTCAGCGGGCCGGCAAGGGCGCGCCGCCCAACGTAACGGAAATGGACGACCTGGAGGCAGAGCGGCGAGGGACCGCAGGGCCCGCGACATCCCCTTCCGCTGACCCTGTGGCGAAGCTACCGGTTCGTGAGTCGCCGCTTCCGCAGGATCCGTTTGCCGCTCAGACCCTCCCCGGGCTGCCTGGTGGCAACCTCCCACTGCCCGCCATCACGCCAGCCGCCCCCGCATCGCGCGAACCGAGTGCGCCACACCGCGACAAGTGAAGAGCGGAGAAGCAACAGACGTAGCACCGCAGTGCGTGAGGCGGATCGCGGCGACTTGGAATAGTGCTTTGTCAGGCCCGGAAATCGAGCGTCGAGAGCGGGCTGTGGCCTGAGGATTGCGGTACCACTTCACACCATTCCCCCCACATTCAACTGTGACACACGCTCTGAATGCACCCGTGTTCGCCTTCCGACAATTCGTCGCCGCAACGATGATCTTCGGCGTATCGCCGCTAATCCCCTCTGCGGCGCAAGAAAACAGATCTTCACGGGAATGGCTTCCGGCCCGTGCCGACAAACTACCCCGTTGGCGAGGTTTCAATCTGCTGGAAAAATTCAGGTTGGGATCGGGCCGCAAGCCCTTCCGCGAAGATGACTTTCGCCTGATTTCTCAGCTAGGGTTCAACTTCGTGCGCTTGCCTATGGACTATCGTTTGTGGATCATCGATGGCGACTGGGGGCGATTCGATGAAGCCACGCTACGCGAAATCGATCAAGCCGTGGAATGGGGCAAGCAGTACGGCATTCACGTGATGCTGAATTTCCACCGCGCGCCCGGGTACACTGTGGCCAAACCGCCCGAACCCACGGACCTCTGGACCAACGTCGAGACCCAGCGCGTCTGTGCTCGGCACTGGGGGACGTTCGCCAAGCGTTACAGGGGGATTCCCAACGAACGGCTGAGTTTCAACTTGATGAACGAACCGTCGCGGATCGATCCCAAGGTCTACTATGAGGTGGCCAAGAAACTGGTCGCGGCTGTCCGCGCCGAAGATCCGGAACGTTTGATCGTCGCCGACGGTTATCAATGGGGCCAGATCCCTTGCTTGGAAATGGCCGAACTCCGGATCGCTCAGGCCACTCGTGGCTATGCGCCTGGCGCGATCAGCCACTACATGGCCACCTGGGCCGGCGGTGAGAAGTATGCTCTGCCCACGTGGCCCCGTTACGAAGCCCCTGGCGTACTCTACGCCCCGGGCAAGAAGGAACTCACTGGCCCGCTTGTGATCGAAGGTCCTCTGCCGGCTGGCCGGATACGACTGAAGATCCGCGACGTATGCCAGACCAGCAAGTTGGTGCTTGCTGCGGACGGTGTGATACTGGCCGAGAAGCTCTACCGCACCGGCGCAGGTGAGGGCCCTTGGAAACAGTCCGTGTTCAAGCCAGAACACAAGATCTATGTCTGCCGCTATGACGAATACCTGGTGGTGCCGCTACCCGCCGGGGCCAAGCAGATCCAGGTCTCGTTGCCTTCGGGCGATTGGCTGGAAGTGAGTGAATTGGGATTCCTGCCAGCGCAGCCTGGCCGCCAGTATTGTACCCTTGCCTTGAATACGGAGTGGGGGCATCGGCCGGACACGCTGCACTACGTGGTCGACGGACAGGACGGAGCCTTTACTACGGCGAACGTTCAGGACCGGCGGTGGTTGTGGAACAAGATGATCGAACCTTGGAAGGCGGCCGAAACCCAAGGCATCGGCGTGATGGTCGGCGAGTTTGGAGCCTTCAACAAGACGCCGCACGATGTCACCCTCCGCTGGATGGAAGACTGTCTGGCCAATTGGCGTCAGGCGGACTGGGGGTGGGCCTTGTGGAACTTCCGCGGCCCATTCGGCGTTCTGGACAGTGGGCGAACGGATGTCCTCTACGAGGATCTTGAAGGGCACAAATTGGATCGCAAGATGTTGGATCTCCTGCAGCTCTATTAACAACCTGTCACAGAACCATCCGTGTCACGTCGGGCGGCCCGGCAAGAATGAACTACCAACAGGTTCTGGGACAGGCTTTGAGTCAGTTCGACCACGACAGTCCCGTTCTTTTCGCCGGTGCAGGAACATCCACAGCGCCGCGTGTGGAGAATCGGTGCCCTCCCCCTGGCGATTGGTTTGTACTTCGCCCCCCAAAATGGTAAACTAAATCATTAGGGTTCGAGCTGCAGTGTAGATCGCTCATCAACGGGTGGGGCGTATCCTCCTCTGCTCGTCAGCGTGTCTTCTTGGACCGTTCGTGCAACATCCACGGGAAAGTGGTGGTTCTTGGGAAAGACCGCTGAGTCGGCGCGTGGCGGATGGCGTGGGAGGCTCGCTACGACGAACGGCGGCGGTTGTGGGAGATGACGATGGAAGCGGCGGTGGAATCGTTGCTGGGTAACATCGAAAAGAGTGGATTACTCACTCCCGAACAACTGACCGCCGCTCGCGCCGCGGCTGAGCAGGCGCCCACGCCTGTGATCGTCGCGCGTAATCTGATCGCCCAGGGGCTACTGACTCGCTGGCAGGCGACGCAGTTGCTTGGCGGCCGGAATCTGACCTCGTTTGTTCTGGGCAAGTACAAGCTGCTGGAGTTGTTGGGTCGCGGTGGGATGGGCAACGTCTATTTGGCTCAACACGTGGCCATGAACCGCCGCGTGGCCCTGAAACTCCTTTCCCGCTCTCTGGACCGCGACCCCGTGGCTCGCGAGCGGTTCTTTGACGAGGCTCGAGCTGCCGCTTCGCTCGATCATCCCAACATCGTCCGCGCCTACAACATCGACTCAGCCAACGACCGACACTTCATGGTGATGGAATACGTGGACGGTCGTGATCTGCAGCGAGTCGTGGAAGAGGACGGACCACTTTCCTACGAAGCCGCTGCCGACGCCATTCGCCAAGCGGCCGATGGGCTGGCTCATGCCCACGGCCGCAATATGATTCACTGCGACATCAAACCAGCTAACCTGCTGCGCAATAGCCAGGGGGTGGTCAAAATCCTCGATTTGGGCCTGGCCCGGCTCACACGCAATAGCGACGGCAAGGCCACGGGTGACGAGAAGGAACTTGGCACCGTCGATTATATGTCACCCGAGCAGGCCCTGGGCGTGAGCTTTGATCACCGCACAGACATCTATTCGCTGGGCTGCACGCTGTATTTCCTGCTCACCGGCGGACCACCCTTTCCGGAGGGAACGCTCCACGAGCGAATCGTCAAGCACCAGGTTGAACAGCCCCGCAGCATTCTGGAGATACGCCCCAGCACGCCCCGAAGTCTGGTGCGGATTTGTCGCAAGATGATGTCCAAGTATCCGTCGGAACGGTTCGAGTCGGCGGCCGAAGTGAGTCGGGCACTGACTGAGTTGAAGCTCCAACCGGAACTGCGGCGAGCCGTGGCCATTGACGAGAACGGTCTTCCCGTCGAAGATCGGCCTGTCGGTTCGTTGTCCGCCACTCTGCGTGCTCAATCCGCCAGGAAATCCGTCTTTCCGGCCGGAGTTCAGGCCCTGATCATCGCCGCTTCGGCCCTCACCGTGCTTCTATTGGCAGTGGTAGGTGCGGTCGCCGTAGCGGCTTTGTTGCGCGATACCCAAGGGAAACCCTCTCCCGAACCGGCGGTAACCTCGCCACGTCGTCCAGTCGGACAGGTTAATTCCCATCTTCAGCCGGCTGCCAAGCCGGCGGAGTTCGAGTTGCCGAGCGTGGAACAGCGGTGGGAGGGGGTGCCAACGACCGCAGAAGCCGTGCCAGCGCCGTCCGGTGGATTCCAGGCTGAGCAGTCCCCGGCGAACATGCCTGCCGCGGCCGCGCAGGAGAGCCCCCCCTCTGCCGAAGATAAGGATGGCAAGTCCATCGGAACAGCTACTGCGCCGAGCCCCTCCGCCAAATCGCGGCAACCGAAGAAGGGGGCAAAGGGCAGCCAAGAACAACGATTCACCCCGTGAGTCAAAGCGTGGCTACCCACTCGCTTGCCATCCGGATTACCGTAGCCGTTTTGATGGTCGGACTACGGGCTGTCGGTGCCCCTTTAGCTGCCGAGGACTCCGCCCTTGGTCATCCTCTCTCTGTGTGGATTGCCCGCCTCGATGATCGCCAAGAGGAGATGCGTTGGCAGGCCGTATGCGCTTTGGGTGAGATCGGGTCGGCGGCCGTGCAGGCATTGCCCCAGTTGATCCGTCTGCTGGAAAACGTGGAAGAGCATGAGTATGTGCGCGGCGGTGCGGCCTGGACGATGGGCCGAATCGGGGTGGGTGCCCAATCGGCAATCCCTTCCCTGGAACGGGCACTGCAGTCACAGCAAATCTCGGTCCGTCGCAATGCCGCTCAGGCCCTAGGGGTGTTCGCCGTGCCGGCCACTGCCGAGAGTCTGCTTCCCTGCCTGGACGATGAAGACGAAATCGTGCGGATCTATGCCGCCAGTTCCCTCTGGACCATCTGTCGCGAATCGAAGGCTCAGACCGTCCTGATTCACATGTTGCGCGACTCAGATACGGCTGTGGCTTGTCAAGCTGCGATGGCCTTGGGAGCCCTGCCTGAGTCACAGGCCGTCCTACCGGAGTTGTTGCGGACGTTTCATGGCGACAATGAGGACGTGGCCCGGGCCGCGGCCTGGGCCGTGGGACAAATGGGCCCGAGTGTGGTGGGAGACGTGGAACTCGCGCTGACAGATCCCGCGACGGTCCAGCGCCAGAGTCTCGTGGATGCCCTGCGGTGTATCGGAACACCGGCAATCGATGTGCTAGTCAAGGCCTTGACCGACCGGGAGCCCGCAGTGCGCCGAGGGGCTGCCAGGGCGCTGGGTCAGTTGGGATCGGTCGCGCGCAAAGCCCTGCCCGCCATGCAGGCGACTCTCAAAGACGCTGATTCAACCGTGCGTGAAGAGGCCGGTCGTGCCGTAGCTCGAGTGCGAGCCGTCAACCCCGATTGAGCCTGCAAGTGTTGAACTGCGTATGGTGAAACCTCGCGAAACTCGATCCGAACGATTTCTCAAGACCCTGGCGTCTTGCGACCAAGTCCTGGTGGTCACCCACGACAACCCCGACCCTGATGCGATCGCCGCAGGTTGGGCCGTGGTGCACCTGATCCAGCAACGACTGGATAAGCCGGTGCGACTGATCGGAGGCGGCGAAATCGTGCGCGCCGAGAACCGCCACATGGTCAAATTGCTCCAGCCACCCCTGGAACTCGTACGCGAAGTCGATTGTGGTCCGAACACAGGTGTGGTTCTGGTCGATTGTGGCGCCGCCAGCCACAACCATCTCTTTCCCGGCGATACGGTTCACCCCCTGGCCGTCATTGATCACCACCCCCTCGTCAACCGCCACCCCCACACTCCCTTTCAAGATGTGCGACCGCGGGCTGCCGCTTCGGCTAGTATCGCCGCCAGCTATCTGCGCGAGCAGGCCATTGAGCCCGGCCGGCGCCTGGCCACGGCTCTTGTTTATGCGCTGCGCACCGAAGTCACAGGCGCAGCTTGCTACTACTCCCGACTTGACCGCACGGTGATTCTGTGGCTGACGGGGTTCGCCGATCCCAGCCAATTGGCTGAGATCGAGAACGCGCCCTTGGCGACGGACTACTTCGGCGACCTGGCCTTGGCCTTGCAGGGGACCTTCATCTACGCAGATACGGCCTTGTGCCTTCTTCCTCGGGCAAACGGTCCGGAGATCGTAGGGGAGGTGGCCGATCTGCTGATTCGCTGCGAGGGTATTCGCCGGGTACTATGCGGAGCAGTGGTTCACGACGACATCGTATTGTCTGTGCGCACTGAACGTGATGGAGAAGATGCCGCGGCGCTGGTCCGTAATACCCTGGAAGGGCTGGGGTATGGCGGCGGCCATCGCCATCGGGCTGGCGGCAAGATCCCCGGTCAAGGCCGCGGGCATGCCGTAGTCGAAATGCTCCAAGATGAGTTGCTCACCCGTTGGTTGATCGCTTGCGGCATCGACAAACACCGTGGCCGGCACCTGATCGCTCGCCGAGAGATCGTTGAGAATCTGTAGACGCTGGTGTCTGCCGCTATCTTGCCGTCAGACCGCCAAGGTGGTATGCTGCCCGCGTAGCCATCCGGCCGTGAGTCTGCCCGCTAGCGCTGCGAGTCGCCTTTTCTATGAATGGGTTTGCGATGAGTGATTACCGGATGATTTTTGGGGCCCTGGTTCTTATGGGCGTCTGTCCAATCCTCGTTGCGGAGGAGACGATGACCATCGATCAGATCGTGGCGCCGGGGACACAACCGGAGATCCTCGGCGCGGGCTACGGCTTCAGCGAAGGGCCGGCGGCCGACGCCCAAGGCAATGTCTACTTCTCGGATGGAAGGAATGACTCCATCCACTTCTACGAAGTGGGTAAGCCGGTTCGTCCTTTCGTGACCGACAGTCTCGACGCCAACGGCATGATGTTCAACAGCAAGGGTGAACTGGTGGTCTGCGAAGGGGCCGCCTACCACGTCGTGGCCTTTGATGTGAACACGAAGCAGAAACGTGTCTTGGCATCACAGATCGACGGCACTCATTTCAACGAACCCAACGACCTTTCCATCGATCGGCACGACGGATTCTATTTCACCGACCCCAACTACCGCCACCGCGGTCAGGAAACGGTGATGAAGGAGGACACGTATTATGTGTCGGTCGAGGGAAAGGTGACTCGTGTTTCCACGGTCTGTCAGAAGCCCAACGGAGTGCTCCTGACACCCGACAACAGAGCACTCTATCTGGCAGACAATAAAGGCAAGGTTGTCTATCGCTATGACGTGTTGGGGCCGGGTCAGTTGGCGGGTGAGCGACTGTGGATTGATCTTGGCGCGGGGCCCGATGGCATGACCCTGGACGAGCACGGCAACCTCTACGTCAGTTGCGGCGTCAAAGGGATCTTGATCTACTCGGCGCAGGGGAAGCCCGTCGGGGCGATCGAGGGCTACTATGCCTCGAACTGCGTCTTCGGCGGCAAGGATTTCCGCACGCTGTTTTTCACCTCCAAGGACAAGTTCTTGGGCATTCTCACCAAGGTCCGGGGAATCAAGCCCCTTTGTGCTCGGCCGTGACGCGGTGCCTCGTCCTCCCGGCGCCATTCAGCGGCCCTGTGCGACGGCGGAGTCATGAGACTTTTCGGACCGTGGCGTATGGACCAGCGATCGTGAAGAAGAAGGAACGCGGCTGGAACAGCGTGTTGATTGTGCTCACCGTGGGCACGGTGGGGGCCTGGTTGATCATCGGGCCCTTGAGCGGCCTCCTGAATCATGCCGCCACCCAGATCGTGGCCGGAAAACGTTGGTTACCGGCCGTGGCGGGCATTGCCTACGCGGTGGGGTTCTTCGTCACGCGAATCGTCGAAGACTCGTTCGACGCAATCTTCAGCAAGGCGCCCTTCTCGGAGATCGGAGAAGAGATCGGCCCGAACAAGGACAAGAAGCATCCAATGTGGATCGACTCGATGCTGAATCCCTTGGCCTACACGCTGTTTCTGGGACGCGTGCTGATCACGATCGCCATCATCGGTGGCTGCATCTGGTTGGCCATTTGGCTTTTCTCGCCGGCCAACCCTCCCCCGGCCAACTGATCCCCCGAAACCTACCAGCGGGCCTCCAGGCCAATGCTCGGACCATGTGCCAAGGCCCCGTCACGCCATAGTACCCGGCTGCCACTCGCCGCGTTCGAGGTGAAGTCGAGTTGATCCGGAGCGCGGGCCACGTTCCCCACCCACAACACGTCGTAGCCCAAGTGCAGGAACATGTTGTTACGCAGGGTGCGGATCGCTTCAAAGCTCAACTCGGCGCTGTAGCCGATGCCGATTCGCTTATGGAAGAAGTTGCGGAGTATATCGGTCTGATTATTGTCCGTGGCGAAAGTCGTTTGCCGGGACTGGTTGCTGTAGATGCCAAAAGACGTCGTCCCTAAGAAGTTCCACGCGCCCCAGCACGAGTAACCGTGCGCTCCGGCATGCACGCCATACATGTCATTCAGGGCATGAATGTCGTAGGCGCTAGCTCTACCATCGTTTCCGGCGGTCAGGATGTATCGCTCATCCAAACGGATGACGCGGAGCCCTAGAAAGCAACTCATCGGCGTGTTTTCGATCGCCGTGGCTACGTTGAACTCCAGGCTTTGCAGTCGGATGCGGTAATATGCCGACATTGAGTCTGCGTCGTTCCAATCGGTGGTTGACGCCCCAAAGGTCCCCGGCGTCGTGATATTGTCACTCCCGAACACCGCTGCCCGTGACTGCAAATCGTAGATGCCAAAGTAGCGAGCTTCCCAGGCAGTGTCCTCTTCGATCTGGTAGTTGAAACGAATTCGAGCCCCGGTCTCCAGGTCAAAGTCCGTGCTGGAAGTCGTCATCAAGACGGTGCCCGTGTTCTCATCGATGGCCACGGCTTGGTTGACCGGCGTGTCCATGGTCATGAAAATCGCGTCAACCGTCACCGAGTAAGGGCACTGATTTCGTGCTGCGCATCCTTCAATGATCGTGCTCTGGTTCTCGCTGGATTGCCTGCGTGGATCACCTTCGGGTATCCCGAACGTGGTGTTGGTCGTCAGCGACGACACATAGCGCCCGTCCATGACCTGGAGCGTGCCCGGTGCCGGGGCTGGCCCTACCGGTGCCGGTGGTGCGATTGGTTCCACCAACTGCGCCTGGGCCAGGTTGTCCGCCCAGAGGACCGAGCTCATCAGCACGATTGCCGTGCATCTGAATGCGGTCTTCAGCAGGTACATGGTTCGGTTTCCTGAGGTCGGGTTGATGGATCCTGCAACACGCGCGGACAGCCCACCGGACGGGTGAGAAGACCGTATATGGGCTATTATCGGTACGACTGACACGACCCCTTGACCTTACGATCGGTAAGATCGGCATTTCCGGTCCTTTGGCCTCTCTGCGAAGACAGGCTGGGGGCTTTGCGGAAATTTTGCGGCCCCCTGATCCGCGCGAAGCTGCCAGATCTCTGTGATTTGCAGGGGCCTTCCGGGACGTGGATCGCGGCGTGCGTGGCCGGACGTCGTGGAACATCTGGAATCCATCCCAGATATCAAGCTGCATCTGCAAAATCGACAAGGGCTTCCGGCCAAGGGTCATTCCTGGTAAACCCGGATCTCGCACACGCCCATTTGCGGCTTGGCTCCCAGGATCAGCAGGCGGACCTTGTCTGCCCGTACCGTCTCCAACGCGAACACGCGTCTGCGGTCACCGTTATCTTGGACCTCAATCACGGGCTTCCACCCGTCCACGGTGGGGATCTCGAAACGAAAATTGGTCGCCCGCAGTTCCTTGGACTGGAAACTCACGTGCAGACGGTTGAAAGCCGTGGGCTTGGGGAAAGTGAGTTGTACCCATTGGGGTAATGCAGCCTTGGGGTCCGGACGCCAGGAGTTCGGCACGCCGCGGATGGCCCGAGCATAGCCATTCACGACGTTGCCAGCGGCAAACAGATCTTGAGGCGGCTCCGGTTCGGGCTCGATCGTGGCGGATGCCGCGTCGTTCGGTTGGGTATTGAGCAGGAATCTGTACGACTCGCCCGACGCATGCCACTCCGCACCTGAGAGCCACGCGCGGCCTGTGTCTGGAACGTGCGCCTCGTTCAAAGCCCAACTCAGTCCGGCCGTTCTTGGTAGCCAGACGTAGTAATAGCCAGGCTTGACCTGGGCTCCGAACTTGAACGTCACCCAGCCCTTGCTTCGCGGCGGGACGCTGGCTGTGGCCTGGGCCAAGTCTTCCCGCGAATCGAAGTCGCCAACCTTTGCCGCCGTTCGCAGTGTCAACTGTACCGGCGTTGGCCTGCGATTCTGCGAATGCAGGAACAAGGACACGGTATCCAATGGCCCTTGAGCCAGCTTGAAAAGCACGGCCCGATCTGTTGTCAAGGCATGTACGTGTGGGGTGGGCTTCTCCAATCTCACTGGGGGCGACTGGCTGGAAGCTGTGGCCGTGGCTTGTCGCGCGAGGTCACGCGGATCCTGGTTGGGTAGATCTATCAAGTAACAGCCGTCTTTGAGCAACTGTTGTTGCACCTCACTCACATAGACATGACGCGGGGTGACCTTGTGCCGTGTGCAGTAGCCAGCCGCAGTCCCCACGGCTTGGCCTTGCAGACCGCATGTAATCATGACGCGCGTGGCACCTAGGGCCACATGGCTCACTGAGATGCAGCGACCGGCCATCATCAGATTATCGATGTCCTTGCTGTACAGACTCCGGAACGGGACTGAGAACTTGAGCTTGTGTGAGAAGGTGGCGGGGGGATCGCTGTCGTAGAAACCTCCCGGTGGATGGATGTCGATGCCCCAGCCTGCATACGAGACGCGATCGGGGAACAGCACTTGCTGAGCGATATCGTTTTCGGTCATCACATAGTCGCCAATAATCCGTCGCGATTCACGCTTGCCCACTACGTAACTGACCCAGGTGAGCTTGTACTTGGGCGATTCTGCGGCTAGTTTAGGGCAGTGGTTCTTGGCGTGGTCCCACATGCCCCAGATGATCCGCAACAATTCGTCGCGGATATCCTCGGCGTCCGCGATCGTGTTGCCCATGCCGCCATACTCGATCACCCATTGCCAACCGCCAAAACTGAGTTGCGGATGCCGGCCCACATTGAACGCCTCGCAAGTGACGAACTTGCGGACCCAAGTGGGGGCATGGAAAGTCACCGGCTCGGGTTGGATTTGGGTGACGTAGCGCAACGTCCCCCCCATCGTGTGTCCGTCGGCTTGTTCTGGAGCCCGGCTTTCGCCGTACATGCTGCGGGGTTCGCGCCCATGCCGCCACTGGGCCCCGGCCCAATATCCGATCGAGCCATCGCCGGTACAATCGATGAAAAGTGAACCGTCTATGCGCAATCGCTGCTTCGTGGTCGTGTCTATGGCCGTGACGGCGGCGATCTGGCGGTCGCCACCCTTTTCGACGCCCGTGGCGTGGGTGTTTAAGTAAAGATCCAGGTCTGTCTGCCGTTGGCAGAGGGCCAGCAACCGCTGGGAATAACCTTCGGCTGTCGAACCGCGGACCTCTTCGATAATGCCTCCTTCCCCGGGATCGAGAGGCTCACGGGTGGTGTCTCCCTCGGGACGCACCAGGACCTCGTCGCCGCCGTTTCCGCCCAGAACGGGCCGATTCTGAATCAGGGCCGTTCGGCACCCCATTCGGGCTGCGGCCACCGCCGCAAAGGTTCCCGCCAGTCCGCCACCAACCACTACCGTGTCATATGGCCCGACCTGCTTGATCTCGCGGCTTACGCCGCCGTGGGCGATCCTCTCAACTTGGAGTTGGTTCAGGTCCACAGGTGGCTGGTAAGTCGGATCATCGCTCAGCACCAGCGCATCACAGCGGCCGTAATGTCCAGTCAAATCGCGAAGCCGTATCTCCAGGCTACCCGACGCCAGATCGTGCCAACCACCATCCTCCCAACTCCAGTTCTTTCCTTCGCATTGGCCGAAGACCTTTGGGGCTACCTGGCCTCCCAGGACAACCTGGAACCGGCCAGGATTATGCTCAGGCAGCCAATTGCGCGTACGGACCCAAAGACGGTACTTGCCAGTGGCTGGGATTGGGGCCCTCGTCACGGCGTCCTTAGCTGGGCCGTCCAGTCCATAGGCTAGAAGGTAGGCTGAGCCCATTTGGTCGATGAACTGGGAATCGTGCAACCAGCCACCGAGGTCGTCAAACAACTCTGCCTCGCACCACACCATATTAGCCGCAAAAGCGCCTGGCGCAGAACCCAGGCACGCGGCGAGCAACACAAGAGACCGCAGGTGTTTCATTGTAGGGGCCTCAATCAGCGGGGGGGGCGGCGCGAGTTGTATCGCAGGACCGTCGCCGTTATTATCGAACCAATGGCTGTTCGAGGCAAGTTGGTGGAGCAAGCGAGCAAGCAGCGACCTTCGACCGCAACGCGTGCCGAGAGACAGTGGCTGGACCGAAGTCGGCTCGAACTTCTTGTTCTTCCCTTGTCCCATGTTGGCCCTATGATCCCCACCGTCCGACAGTGTTGTTCTCGAAACGGGAGAGCGCGCATGACCATTCACCGAAGAGGCTTTATGGTTGCCACGGCTGCGGTCGGCGCTGCCTTGGCGGCACCGGCTATTCACGGCGCCCACCGAGGCCGCGGTTATCGTACGGCCCTGCTGGGCAGCGGTTGGTGGGGAATGAATATAGCGCGCGAGGCGATTGCCTCAGGGCAGTGCAGCGTGTCGGCCCTGTGCGACGCGGACGAGAACCAACTTGTCCCAGCCGCCGCAGAGGTGGAGACAGTCACGGGCCGTGCCCCCAAGAGATACCAGGACTACCGCGAACTCCTGGAGAGAGAAAAGCCTGAGATCGTGATCGTCGGCAGTCCCGATCATTGGCACCCACTGATGACCATTGACGCCGTGCAAGCCGGAGCCCATGTCTACGTGGAGAAGCCCATCTCGCACACGATTCTGGAGGGGCTGGCCATGGTCCAGGCGGCTCGGGCTGCCGATCGCGTGGTCCAGGTCGGCACTCACCGTCGGGCCTCGCCGCACAACATTTCAGCCATGCAGTTCCTCCGCGATGGCAAGGCTGGCAAGATCGGGTGCGTGCGTGCCTTTGTACACTACGGCGGTGGACCGGGCGAAGTCACTCCCGACAGTGATCCGCCCGCGGGGCTCGACTGGAACCTGTGGTGCGGCCCCGCTCCCCTGCGCCCGTACAACAAACGGATCCACCCCAAGGGATTCCGACGCTTTCTGGACTATGCTAACGGACAGTTGGGCGACTGGGGGATCCACTGGATGGATCAGATTCTGTGGTGGTCTGAAGAGAAATGGCCTAAGCGGGTCGCGTCGTTTGCCAGTCGGCGTATCTTGCGCGACAATACCGATGCACCGGACACCCAGTTGGTGATCTACGACTTCGACTCCTTCAACGTCGCCTGGGAGCACCGGCTGTACGCGGCCAACGAGGCCGAAAAGCACAACGTGGGCTGTTACTTCTACGGTACTGAAGGTACCCTGCACCTGGGCTGGCTCGACGGCTGGACCTTCTATCCGAGGAAAAAGGGTGCGCAGGTAATTCACCAGGAGCCCCAGTTGCACGCGCCCGATCACCAGAATATCGCCGAGTTGTTTGCCGACTTCTTGGACGCGATTCGCACCGGCAGACGGCCGATGTGCGACATTGAGGTTGGCCATCGCTCAACGAACATGAGTCTGCTGGGTATGCTCTCCTGGCGACTCGGACGAAGCGTCCAGTGGGATGGAGAAAGGACCCAGGTGGTGGGCGACGATGAGGCCAACCGCTTGCTGCGGCGCGATTATCGGAAGCCGTGGGAGTATCCTGTGTAGGGACAGAGGGTGCGAGATACGTGCGAGGGCTGTGGTGACACTCCCCCGCAGTTTTCTTGTTCGCGCTGTTCTTCATGGGCGGGCCGTTATGGCCGTGCGGGCCGGACACCTTTTGCGTGCGGGCGAGCGCCAATCGCGGCGATCACTCCTCCCGCACCAGGAATAGGCCTTCCTTGGGCCCCAACGTAATCACAGTCCCGACCAGCGAACCGTCGTTGGTCTTGGTGTCTTGACCCGGCGTAGCCTGCAAGCGGCGGAACCTCTGTCCGGGCAGCAACTGGCCCAAGTCGAAACTGTAAGGACGCGGGGCTGGGTTGGCCAGCACCAACCCGTGCTCGTATTGGCGATACATGGCATCTGGATGATGGTACGCACCAAGTTCGAAGATCCACACCGGCTCGCTGCCTTCCACTTCGATCTCCAAGTCGACGGTCTTGGATTTCACCTGGCTGAAGTAGAAGCCGGAAGTAAACGGCTCGCTGCCGGCGAAACTCATGTAGCGGACCGGGGCGGTACTCGGGCCGTTGTCGTCGGCCGCCAGGACCTGCACATCGCCCCAGTAGCTGTGGTCCGTGGTGGCGTTGTCCTTAGGACCGCAGTCGGAGATAAATTTCAGTGTCACCCGCTGTCCCGACCATGCGGCTAGTGACACTTCGTGTCGCATCCACTCGTGCGCCTTCTGTGTATGTTCAAACACCGGCTTGGCCTTGCCGTCGGTTGTAATCACCTGGACGCGGAACCACACGCCGTCGCTGCGCTGGGGGCTCTTGTCCCCCATGCCGGTAAAGAAGGCCAGACGTCCATCGGCCGGTACCTGGACGTCACGTTGCCAAAAGGCATAACCCACGCCGTTCTTGTAGGGCGGATGCACCAGATACCCCGGTTTGTCCT
>CALARR010000231.1 GCA_937889015.1 uncultured Planctomycetales bacterium
CGCTGGGCAGTCGCGGCCCGATGCCGGCGCAAGCGATCATCACGCTTTGCCCCAAGCTGGACTATTTTCCAGTACGCTCGGCCAGGTACTTGGCGTAGCGATCGAGAATCTGCTCGTTGTCGAGATCCTTGCCGATCACCACCCGGCAGTGCGCCCGGACGGTCTCGTTCGCGCCCACATTCTGGCCGAAGAGCGACAGGTAGATCGACGAGTGACCGGCCACGTTGTCGGGCGGCTCCTTGTTATAGGGCGTCAACATGGCAAAGCAGTCCCGGGGCGGCGACATCCAGGCCACGGTGATCCCGCTCTCGGAGTGTCGCCGCAGGGCGATCGGCTCGGCCAGGTAACGCGTGAAGGCCCAGGTCACGGGGCTGGGCGGAATCTCCCAGCGGCGGTCGTAGACCATCAGCAGCGACTCCCGGTCGCGCGGAAACACCAGATAGTTGCCGTCGAACAACTCGCACCAATCGGCGCGCAGGAACTCGGAAGGTCTCCCCTTCGCGAACCGATTGGGTTTGACGTAAACCAGGGCGTCGAATCCGGCTACGACATACGAGGACAAGAAGACCTCCATCTGCGGCATGGCCACCTGCGGCCGGACGACGGTCTCGAGATCCAATGTATCCGGCGCTACCCAGCGAAAGACGCCGGTCAGATCCAGAGGATGGTCCTCGCCTGGCGCAAAGTGGACCTCCAGGCCGCCATTTTCCAGGATTCTGACCGACTGGGGCCAGTCGCGAGCCGCCTTGCCATAGCGCGTGTCGGCCGCAAACACGCGGTAGTAGCTCAGAAGCCCCGGCGCCTTGGCCAGTTCCATGCCGGTCGGGGCGTGGACGATCGAGGCGATGCCTTGGTACTTGCCGTCGAGTTTCATCTTGCCGCGCAGCAGGCCCGTGTCAAAACTGCTGAAACCACCGACCACCGGCAAGAAGGCGAGCTTCTCTTGCTGGCCAAGAACTGCAGTCGCTTCGCTCCACAAGACAAGCCCCAAAGTGGCTGCAAACAATGCGCGATACATGGTCTCTTCTCCGACGACGTGCATACCTGACGGATTGAACGAACCACGCGCCTCTACTTCCGCTCCGCCACCACCCACCGGATCGAGCGCATCAAGATCTCGCGATAGGTGGGGTTCTCGTAGGCCTTGCTGTCGTGGCCCAGCATCAGGCACACAACTGGGCTGCGTCCGAAGCGGGTCGTCCAGCACACTTGGCGACTATTCTTGGGATGATCGGTCGTCAGCAACACGTGCACGTTCGGGGCCACGTACAGACCGCCGTAGCTCTCGTCGTGGATCGTAAAATCCGCCAGGCCCTTGGTGATCGGGTGCTCGCTGTCGGCAATCGCAATCTTCATCTCCTCGTCGTGTGAGTAGGTCGATGCCGGCCAGGGCCTGCCGTCGATCTCCACCGGCTTGAGGAGATACTGTCCGCCGATGATCGTGCGCCAAGCGGGCCACTCGAAGTTCGCCCCCAGGTTGTGGTGCAGGGAGACTACGCCGATGCCCGCGTTGAGCAGCGCCACAAAGGCCTCTTGCTGCTCGGCCGTGGGTGTCTTGCGGTTCAAGTCGTACATCACCAGGACGTCGTACTGCTTTTCCAGTCCCGGCTTGATCTGCTCCAGGGCGCCCGGCATCTCGGCCTTGGTGTATTCGATGCCCGGCATCGCATCGAACATGGTGTAGAAGGGGCCTTCCTGGAACTTGTGTCCGCCGGTGGTCAGAAGAACACGGGTTTTGGCCGCCGACGATGGCTGGGCCCAGAGCGGGCCTGCCAAGAACACCCACATGAGCAGACAACCCAGCACTGCGGATCGACGGTACATGCTTCGACTCCGTGAAGGTCCAGTTGATGTTCCGAAGAGCAACGCAATATGACGCTGGCGTTTGCCGCAAGAGGTTGAACTCCGGCGACCATCCTGCGGGCGCTGCCCGGCCCACGCTGCACTACTTGCCCGAGGGGCAAGAGGCCGTGGGGGAGCGTACCCAATTCGCTCACTCTACGAGTGGCCAGGAGCACAGTCAAGCTTCGCCGCCAGCCGCGGCGGAAGTCTGTTCCTCGATACGTCCGCGTGGGCTATACTCAAGACTTGCCAGCCGACCACAGACCGACCTGATTGATCTCTGCTTTGTGAATGGCCCCGGCCCACCAACGGGAGGCCGGGGAAACCAGGCTTCGCCGGGGGCCCTGGGTTCATTGACAATGCAGCCTCCAATAGTCCTCCGTCTTCATCACCGGAAGGGATTGGTCATGAGAGTTCAGGCCTCCTCACTCTGGATTCGGGTCAGTTTCCTGTTCTGGGCGCTATGCACCGCGAACAGCCCGGGCGCCGGCCCGGCCTCCTCCCCCGCCGCTGAGCCGAACACCTTCACCATTCCGGCCTACGCCTTCGACCGGGGCAACGCCAAGACCTTCACCGACCGGTGGGCCGACAAGGAACCGATGATCGGCTTTGGCGGTCAAACGCCGGCCTTTGCCGAGTATGACATTCCCTTCCCCGTAACGGGCAAGTACAAGATCTTCGTTCGCTATTCGGCGGCCGGCCCTCGCCCGGTGGAACTGCTGCTGGACGGAGAGCGCCTGGCCGATTGTTGCCGGAGTGCGACCGGCAGTTGGAACACGAGCACGGCCAAGTGGGAAGAAGCGGCCGAAGTGGAAATCATCGAAGGCACGCACACCCTGAAGCTCCAGCGTGGCGGGGCCCTGCCACACATCACGGCCATCCGCCTGGAGGGCAACCAGCCCTTTCCAGCGAAATGGACCTTGAAGCGTCCCAAGGCCCGGACGCTGGATTCGCCACCGATCGTTGCGGCAAGCACGGGCAAGGCGGCCCGGCCCGCGCCGGCCGCTCCCGTTCCCGATCCCGATCCCGTCTACGACCCGGTGGCCATTCGCCTGGCGATCGAAGACCTGACGGCCCGATTCCCGGCGCAGTACCGCCAGGGTCCGGCATACCTATCGCGTCTGGCTGCCCTGGAGATGCGTCTGCAATCACTTCCGGACCAAGCCCCGCAGCGCACGCCGGACCAACAGGCCCAGTGGAAGCAGGTCCAGCAGGAACTGGCCCTTTTGCAGCGTGAGGCCTTGCTGGCCAACCCCCTGTTGGATTTCGAAAAGCTGCTGTTGGTCAAGCGGCACGTCAAGGGGCCGGTGCTCGGCCTGCCGCGGAATTGGCAGAGCAACTCCAGCCTGCCAAAGAAGGGCTACGACGACGAAATCGCCCTGCTTTCCTGGCGAGGCGACAAGCCGCTGGAAACGGTCTTCAAGCCCCAGCGCGATGTGTTCGTGGGAGACGTGGAACTGCACTTCGACGCCGACCGGCTCCTATTCTCTTCGGTGGGCAGCCACGATCGCTGGCAGGTTTTCGAAGTCAAGCTCGATGGTAGCGGTCTGCGCGAACTGACCGGCCAGCAGCCCGATGTAGACAGCTACGACGCCTGCTATCTACCCGACGGCCGGATCATCTTCACTTCGACTGCCTGTTTTGTGGGTGTGCCCTGCGTGTATGGGAGTTCGCACGTGGCGAACCTGTACCTCATGGACGCCGACGGCTCGCGTATCCGCCAATTGTGCTTTGACCAGGAGCACGACTGGTGCCCGACCGTGCTGAACAACGGCCGGGTGCTATATGCGCGGTGGGAATACACCGATACGCCCCACTCCAATACGCGTCTGCTGTTCCACATGAATCCCGACGGGACGGAGCAGATGGAATACCTGGGCAGCAATTCCTATTGGCCCAACTCGTTCTTCTACGCCCGGCCGATCCCCAACCATCCCACGCAAGTGATCGCCGTGATCGGCGGCCACCACGACCATCCACGCATGGGCGAGCTGGTGCTGTTTGATCCGGCCCAGGGGCGATTCGAGAACACCAGCGCGGTGCAACGCATCCCCGGCCGCGGCAAGAAGGTGGAACTGCTCATCCGCGACGGTCTGACCAAGGAAAGCTGGCCCAAGTTCCTGCACCCGTATCCGCTGAGCGACAAGTACTTCCTGGTGGCCTGCAAACCGACGCCCAACGCGCTGTGGGGGCTGTACCTGGCCGACGTATTCGACAACCTGGTGCTCATCAAGGAACTGCGCGACCACGCCCTGCTGGAACCGATTCCACTCCGCGAGACCAAACGTCCGCCGCGCATCCCAGACAAGGTCGATCCGACGCGGAGCGACGCCTTGGTGTATGTGCCCGACATCTACGTGGGCGACGGACTCAAGGGCGTGCCGCGCGGGACCGTCAAGCAACTGCGGTTGTTCACCTATCACTATGCCTACCAAGGCATGGGCGGTCTGCTGGGCGTGGTGGGTGTCGACGGGCCATGGGACATCAAACGCGTGCTGGGCACCGTGCCTGTGTACGCCGATGGCTCCGCCAAATTCCGCATTCCCGCCAATGTGCCGATCTCGATCCAGCCCTTGGACGAAGAAGGCAAGGCCCTGCAGCTCATGCGGAGTTGGATGACGGCCATGCCCGGCGAGACCGTGCAATGCGCCGGCTGCCATGAGCGGCAGAGCACGGCCCCGCCGCTGCGAAATGCGCTGGCCCTGAACCGCCGGCCAGACGAAATCCAGCCCTGGTACGGCCCCCTGCGCGGGTTCAGCTACGCGCGCGAGGTCCAACCGGTGATCGACGCCTATTGTGTCGGTTGCCATGACGGTCAGGCGCGGCCTGATGGAAGCACGCCCTGCGATCTGCGCGGCACGGAGAAGATCACCGACTGGCGCCAGGCCTCGCCCGGCACGGGCGGCAAGCGCGGCGGCAAGTTCTCCGTGGGCTATGCCGAACTGCACCGCTTCGTGCGCCGGCCGGGGATCGAGAGCGACTACCACCTGTTGGAGCCGATGGAGTTCCACGCCGACACGACCGAGTTGATGCAAACCCTCAATCGCGGGCACTACGGCGTGCAACTCGACGCCGAGTCGCGCGATCGGCTGGTCACGTGGATCGATCTGAACTGCCCGTTCCAAGGCACCTGGGGCGAGGAGATTGCCGATCCGGGTATCCAGCGGCAGCGGCGGCGCGAATTGCTTAAGCTGTATGCCAACGTGGATGATGACCCGGAGGCCGTCGTGGAGGTCAAGATACCGGCGGCAAAGCCCGGTCGGCTGGAGACCAAGATCGCTCAGACCAAGATTCCTGACTGTCCGGATTGGCCTTTCGACGCGGCCGAGGCCCAGCGCCGTCAGGCGGCCGGTGTAGCAGCCGTCACGCGCAAGATCGATGTGGGCGATGACGTGTCGCTGGAATTGGTGCGGATTCCGGCCGGCCAGTTCCTGATGGGCAACCCGGCCAGCCAGGCCGACGACGCGCCCGTCCATCGCGTGCAGATCGAGAAGCCTCTTTGGATGGCGCGCCTGGAAATCACCAACCGCCTGTACCATCTCTTTGACCCGACCCACGACAGCCGCGTGGAGGACAAAAACAGCTACCAATTCGGCATCCACGGCTATCCCTCCAACCAGCCGGAACAGCCGGTGGTCCGCGTCTCCTGGCACGAAGCCCTGGCGTTCTGCCGGTGGCTGTCGCAGAAGACAGGCCAACCATTTACGCTACCCACCGAAGCCCAATGGGAATATGCGTGCCGGGCCGGGACGGCGACTCCGCTGTCCTATGGCGACTTGAACGCCGACTTCTCCCCATTTGCCAACATGGCCGACGCCAAGCTGGCCGACTTTGCCACCAATCCGTACACCGTATTCGAGCCCCTGAAGAATCCGAGCAAGTACGATGATTGGATTCCCAAGGACACGCGATTCGACGACCAGGCGTTGCTGGCCGTGGAACCGGGCCGCTATCGGCCCAACGCCTGGGGCCTGTGCGACATGCACGGCAATGTGGCTGAATGGACCTTGAGTTCCTATGGGCCCTATCCCAGCCGCGCAAGCGACCGGGGCGCCGCCGAATCGTGCGATGGGCGCAAAGTGGTGCGCGGCGGCTCGTGGCGCGATCGGCCCCAGTGCTGCACGTCCAGCTACCGGCTCAGCTACCTGCCGTACCAGCGCGTGTACAACGTGGGTTTTCGTGTAGTGTGCCCAGCGTTGGGCGAGGCCGTGGCACAGAAGTAGGGCTTCTCTAGTCGCAACGACCGCAAGGACAACCGAGATCCCGACAGGGACGGTGGCAGGGGCACAATTCAGCGCAACCACCACGCGGGCAAGAAGATGCGGACGGAGGGACTCGAACCCTCACCCCTTTCAGGACAAGATCCTAAGTCTTGCGTGTCTGCCAATTCCACCACGTCCGCAAACACCGATCAGCCTCGTCGGCAGCCCGAACCAAGGCTCATCTCCGATCACCCGATTCTAGCATCTGCGGAGGCGGGTGGACAGGCGGCGTGCCGGCTCGGAAATGGTGTCGCGGGCGAGGGCTCACTCAGCCAGACGGATCTTGCCGACCAGGAAGTGGTTGAAGTGGCTACCGCCGGGCCCTTCCGCGCCCGCCACGTAGATCGTGTCCTCGATGATCGCCACTCCCGGATCGTTGAACAGACCGCCGGGGGGCAAGGGACTGGCAATCCTCATCCAGCGATCCGCCACGACGTCGTAGAGGAAGGGCACATCGTTCCAGAGTGTCGAGGCGCCACCGACGACAATCAGATAGCGATCCCGGTAGGGCGCGCTCTGCCAGCCCGATATGGGAATCGGCGCATCCGCCAGGTGCGCCCATTTGTCGTGCACGGGATCGAAACTCAACGATTCCTGCAGCCGCGTCCTTGAACGGGGAGTCTCTTTGCCATCTCCCGCAAACGTCACTCCACCAAGAAGGTAGAGTTTGCCGTTCAGCACGGAGGATGCGGTCCAACCGCGCGCACGGCCCGGAATCGGTGTGCGCTGCATCCATCCCCGGTCGGGCCTGGTCAGATCGAAGACTTCGGTGACGTTCTGGATGGTGGCCTCGCTGTAGCCCTTTTCGGCAAGGTCATACTTGTTTCCACCGGCAACGACCAGATAGCGGCCCACTTTTCCCACGGCCATGTGCGTCCTGGGAACAGTCAACGAGCTGAAGGCTCGCCACTTGAGCATCTTCTGCGATACATCCAGCCGAAAGACTTCGGCGGAGGGAACCGTGGGGCGCATCTGCACGGCGCCGCCCAGCACGAAGACGTCCTTGTCGGTGGCGATCGCGCGTGTGTATTCCCTGCGAGCCGGCATGTCGGGAAGCCCGGTCCAGGCATTCGATTCCGGATCGTAGCGATGGGCCCAGCGCGAGGTGCGGCGGCTGGGGTCATCCGTTTCGTCACCGGCCGGAATGAACCCGCCCATTACATAGACCTTACCGGCGATGGCCACCATCCCCATCCCGCTTATTCCGCCATGCGGTCCCTTTTCCACGAAGGGCATTTCCTTAACCGTCCATTGGATCGTGCCACAAACCGGCAGATCGCGGACCGCCTGGGGCATCTCCTTGGACAGGGCCCTCTGTACTCCGGCACGCTGAACGGTGGCCTCTTTCGCCTGTTTGCGCGCGGCGATTCGCGGATCTTCGGCGGCGCGACCGTCTGCGGCGGCAAACAGGCCGCACAGCAGCGCGAGGAGGGCCGTGCAGCGGGTCATGCCACACCAGACAGATTGGCGTGCAGGAATGCAGCGCAACATGGGTGCGTGTCTCCCAAGCTGGCGAGGATGACCTTACGGCGAGATTTCCGACAGCATCACGCGACGGCCGCCCTGCTCGCGGCTGCGAATGCCGGCAATGATCACCTTCATCAATTCCACCGTTTGTGCGAAGTTGAAGGGGAGCCGGCCCGTGCGAAGATAATCGATGAAAGCCACCAACTGGGCCTTGAAGGCGAAAAACGTGTCCTGGAACCGCGTGGTGATCGAGCCCTGCGTGCCGTGTACGCCCAAGAAGCCGAATCCGCCATACATGTCGCTGATTGCGGCGAGGACCACTTCCACTCCATCGCGGTGCTGAGCATGGACGATATTGGCCTCGCCAGTGCCGGTGTTCACGGCGCTGAGCCACCCACCGCTGGCCAGCAGCGGATAGACGGCCTCCAGGGCATGGATGCCGTAGCGATTCCAGCTTTTGGGGGTGGTGATGGTGATGAGTCGTGGCTGGCCCACCTCGGCCAGGCGCTGCTTGACATCCACAAATTCCCGCGCGTAGCGCATGGCGCTGGTCGACAAGATCGCGTGGCCCGTTTCCTGCCAGGCGACAAATTGCCGCAAATCGGCCTCACTGTCGACCAGCGGCTTGTCGACAAACAGCGGCAAGCCGGCTTCGATGAACGGCCGGGCCCGATCCACATGCTCCCAGCCGCGATCGGTGGGAATGACCACCGCGTCGACCTGCCCGATCACATCCTCCGGGCGGTCGACGACGTGCGGGATGCAGGCCGCGCGCGCCACGCGAACCGATTCGGCCGGATCGTCGCACCAGACGTGAGTGACCTGCGCTCCGGCGATGCCCAGGGATTCGGGCGCCTGGGCGTCGAGATACTGGGGGATGGCGGCAAAGCCGCACTGGGACATCGCCTCGCGATCATAACGGCCGTTGATGATCGCACTCCAACTGTAGGGATGGCCGTTGCCGTCGACCATTCCCAGCATGGCCAGGCGAATCCGATCGGCATGCGGAACAAGTGACATGGATGATTCCTTCGGTTAGCTCGGGGGCTCAGTCGAGCCTCGTCGGCAGCCAGGGTCAAAACTCACTTGGCGGTGTAACCGCCGTCGATCGCCAGGGCCGCGGCGGTGACGTAGGCCGAGGCGTCCGAGGCCAGAAACACGATCGCGCCCTTGAGGTCGCTTTCGCCCGCCATGCGTCCCAGGAAGGTCCGGGCACAATAGCGTTCGACGAACCGCGGGTCCTGGTTGTTGAAAAATCCGCCCGGCACGATGCAGTTCACGCGCACGCCGCGCGGGCCGAGCTTGGAGGCGGCAAAGCGGGTCAGTTGCATCATGCCGCCCTTGTGTACGAAGTAGTCTGGCGGGGTGCCCCACCCCAGCCCTTCGTAGAGCGTGAAGTCCGGACCGACCTCGCCCTGGATCGAGCCCACGTTGATGATGCTGCCGCCGCCGCGCTGGGCCATGTGTTCGCCGAAGGCGCGGGTCATGATGAACACGCCCGTGGCATTGACCTGCATGCTGGTGGCGAAATCGGCAGCGGGGCTGCTCCAATCGCGCATCGGTCGCAGTACGGCGTTGTTCACCAGCACATCCACCTTGCCGGTCATGTCGAGGACCTGAGACAGCAGACGCAAGATCGATTCTTCGCTGCCCTGGTCCAGTTCCAAGGCGTCGGCCTGCAGACCGTTGGCGCGGAGCCGGGCGGCTTCTTCCTGCAGTTTGGCCACGTTGCGGCTGGCCATGATCGTGTGGGCGCCAGCCTCGGCCAGGGCTTCCACGATCTGGCGGCCGTAGAGGCCAGCGCCGCCGGTCACCACAGCCACGCGCCCGGCGAGTCCAAACGAATCCAGGACGCGCGGCTTGACGGAGGCACTGGGTTTCTGATTATCTTCGCTCACGATGATCCCTCGCGAATGGATTGCCAGGCGCCGAGTTGGCAGGAAGCCAGCGCGGCCAGGTTGACACGCAGTGTTTGAATCCCCTCG
>CALARR010000232.1 GCA_937889015.1 uncultured Planctomycetales bacterium
CGGAAGTCGGAAGTCGGAAGTCGGAAGTCGGAAGGCGGAAGTCGGAAGGCGGAAGGCGGAAGGCGGAAGTCGGAAGGCGGAAGTCGGAAGGCGGAAGGCGGAAGGTGGAAGGTGGAAACCGGAAACCGGAAACCGGAATTGGGGCGGGAGAAGGGGGCGTGAGATTGCTGAGAAAGGAATGGAACCGCAGATGGACGCGGATGAACGCAGAGGCGTCAACACAAAGCTGATAGCTGAAAGCTGAAAGCTGCGATTCCGGCGGGCCTCGCTACGCTCGGCACGCCCTACACGGCGCAAAGTGGAGGGTGGAAGGTGGCGAACGTTATGCTGAAGCACAACCTATCGGGCCACGCGCTACGGGCCTGTCGGTTTCTCGGTCGATGGCTCTACCGGTTTGGATACGGGGGGCTCTGCCGGCTTTTCTTCGGCGCGCGGTGTCGATTCCTTTGCCGGCTCCGCCACGCGTTTCTCTGGCGAAGGCTCGGCAGGCTTGTCGGCCGGATCCGCCGCGTGCTTGTCCGCGGAAGGTTCCGCGGGCTTTTCGGCAGCTTCTGCGGCCGGTTTGTCGGCGGGCTTCTCCTCGGGCTTCGACTCGGGGACGGCAGGCAAGGATTCGCGGAAATTGGCGCCCAAGCGAACCACGCTCCGGCGGCCATCGACTTCGATCTCGATCTCTCGCGATCCGATGCGGACGATCTTTGCGTGCAGCGTACCCGTGGCCAGCGTGTCGCCTTCCACCAGGCGGAATTCCTCGTCCTTGGGTCGGTTTTTGATCCAGGCCTGGAGCCGGTCGCCGGCCTGCACGATGCCCGTCAGGAAGACGTACTTGGCCTCGTCAAAGGGGGGCTTGGGCGGTTCGGCGGGCCGGGTGGTTGGGGGTGGGGGCGGCGAGGGCGGCCGATAGGGGGCGAACAACTGCCGCCCGACGATGTGCTTTTGATAGTCGTCCAGTGTCTTGTGGGCCAGTCCGGCGCCAGGCACCGCGGACAGCTTGTCTGTGCGGTCCGCGCCCGGCAATGACAGGGCCTCGATGATCATCATCAGATCCACGCGTTTGGGATCTTCCAGGGGTTTAATCGTCAGTTGGCGGACCTGGTGCAGGTGGCCGGCGCTGTAGAACTCGAAGAGGAATCGGACGAGGTTGTCGAAGGAGCCCTGGCCGCGGACCGTGAAGCTGAAGAGGTGGTAGATATTGCGTACGGGCCGGCTTTCGCCGGGATCGACGCGGATCTTGTCCAGTTTTACCTGTTCGGCGAGCCTGAAGAGCCAGTTTTGGTAGAGCGTGCCGGCCAGCTTGACGTCGGAAGGCAGGGCGCGTTGTTGCCAGTCGGCTAATTGGGCGGCCGCCGGCAGGGAGGCCTGAATGCGGCCTTGCTTCTTTTGCACCTCGGCCAGGGCGCGGTCGCGGTCGGCACGCGCGCTACTGACGCTGGGCCAAGATCCGCCGAGGAGGAATCGCGCCGCCAGCCACAAGACGAGGAGGAGCGTGACGGCGGCCAGCAGTTTTTCGCGCTTTTGCAGGGTCACGGGCGTTTCTCCGAGACGAACACGGTGGAGACGAAACGCCAGGGGAAGCTCTTCTGCGTCTGGTCCCAACTGCGTCCCTTGCCTTCGACGTGATAGCCGGCGTCGCGCAGCGCGGTCTCCAGGGCGTCGATGACTTCCGGACTTTTTGCCAGCCCTTCCAACTTCACCTGGCCCACGTGGCCGCCGCCGGTGCTGGCGACGACCTGCGTGAGCATCACGTCTTGCGCGTGCGGTAGCTTGCGAGCCAGGGTCTGCAGCTTGTCGAGCCAGACGACTTCGGCTTCCGTCCACTTGGAGAGTTCGGTCACCGACTGGAAGGTCTTCTCGGCGATGGCGACCGAAGGGTCGAGCGAGCGCGATTCGTAAGCCAGTCGGCGGGCCTCGTTGGCCAGTTGATTGCTGGCCCACCAGATGTAGGCGAAGTAGAGGAGTGCCAGCGCGGCCAGGCCCGCGCCGGCGAGGATGTAGCCGCGGCGGCGGTCGGGCAGTTCCGGGCGGCGGCGCGGGTGGAGGAAATCCAGTGCGGGTCGGCGGTGGTCCAACTCGTCCAGCAGCATGCCGAACAGGGCGGCCATGCGGCGCGAATCGGCGGTTCCGCGCACCGCGCTGGCAACTTCCGGCAAATCGAAGACGTCGAACAGTTCCACCGGCAAGGGCAAGGCCTTGCGGATGGTTTCGGCCAGTTCGGCGTGGGGTTGTTCTGCGCCGCACAAGAGGATGCTTTGCACCTGGCTGGCGCCGAGCTGGTTTTGCGCGGCGGCCAAGGTGCGGCGGAGTTCGCCCATGAGGATTTGGGCCGCGTCGGCGGAGGTGAGCGGGTCGCCCGGCAAGCGCGCGGCGCGGAGGAAGACGACTTCGTCGGCGTCCAGGACGGTGAGTTCGGCCTCGTCGCCGACCAGGTCGACCAGGAGTCGCGCGTGATCGGCGGGAGCCGGGCGGCGGCGGTGCACGCAAGCGGCCGCGGCGAAGGGGCGCAGCTCAATGCGGAGCGGCTTGAGATTGGCCGCTTCGCAGAGCTTTTCGATGTCCGCGAGCAGGGTTGGTTCGATGACCGCGGCCAGCACGCTGCGGGGCTGGTTGGGCGCGGCGCGCTGCGGGACGAAATCCAGCGGCCAGCTTTCATCGACGGTGTTGAACTCGCGCGTGGCCTGCATGCGCAGCAGGTCGGGCAGTTCGTCGTCGGGGGCGGGGGGCAGGCTCAACTGCCGCAGTTCGGCGCTGGAGCGGCCGATACCGACGAGGGCCTCGGCACGGCTTAGACCGTGCGCGTGCAGGGCCGCGCCGATCTGCCGGCCGATGTCCGCCGGCTCGGCAGCCCCTTCGGGCGGCGTGGCCAGCGGCAGCACGAGCACGCGCTCGATCGCCCCGGGGCCGCGCGCGCCTGCCACGGCGATGCGGGCTTCCACGTGATTCCACTCCAGGGCGATGAGGCGGGGCATGGCGTGAGCCTTCAGCTATCAGCGATCAGCTGTCAGCTTTCAGTTATGGGTTTATGGATCGGTGGACGTCTTAGTTTCTGGGTTAGTGCGGTCAGCATGCGTTTTACTTCGGCGACGCCGCTGCGGAGTCTTTCGTGCGATTCCTCTTTCAGCAATCCGAGATCGTGCGCCAGCAGCAGATGGTATTCTGTTTCGCTGGCCGATCCTGCCGCGATCTGTAGAAACCGCGAGAGTTCCTTGTCGCCGTCACGGCCGCAGCCTTCGGCGATATTGGCCGGAATCGATGCCGCAGCTCGCCGCAATTGCAAAGTCAACCCATACGCCTCTTCGCGGGGGAAGTCCCTTGTCGCTTCGTAGGTCTCCAGCACCAGCTGATGCGCCTTCTGCCACACGGTCAATTTGTGAAAGTCCTTCATGGCCGTACCACTCAAAGCTCACTGCTGACCGCTGAAAGCTGACCGCTGAAAGCTCTTACAAACCCGTGCCCAGGGTTTCCTGGGTGTAGCCGCGGCCGAGGTGGCTCGTATCTCTCAAGAATAACACGCGGGCCGGCTGGGCGGTAGCGTCGAATAGGGCCTCCAGCCGGGCGGTTGGGCCGCGGCCCTCGTAATAACCGATGATTTGCGCGCGATAGACACTGCCCCCCACGGTCACCAAGGGGAGGAGCTTCTTCATCTGCGTCAGGGTCACGACCCCTTCGCTGAGGACCCAGCCCTCGTGCGTACGATCTTCGCTGTCGTCGATGGTGTTTTCGTGCCGCCGGCTGATGATCTCGTCGATGATCTCGTCGGTCATGTTGGGGATCATCTTCAGCACGAGGCGCGGGGCCTGGTTGATGTTGATGCGGCCGGGGATCGTGGAGGCGCTGCTGGTCGTCACGTTCTGCAGCAACTTGGGCAGATAGGAATTCATGGTCAGGGGGTCGCTGGTGAAGGGGCTGTTGGCGACCTGGGTAATGGTTTGGGATTTCTTGGTTGAACCTTCGCCGGAAGAGATGGTGCGCTGTCCGACTCTCACTTTTGCGCCGACCAGGTCCAGGACGGTGGAGAGTTTTCCGCTGTTGCTGGCCTTCTTGGTGAAGTCGAGCGTGGCGCCGGACGCGGGGACCGTTTCGGTACGGCTGCTGGTGCTGCCGCTCCTGCCGCTGCTACTGCTCGTGCTGCTGTACGGTCCATTCTGGCGATAGAGGATGATGAACTTGGCCTCCTCTTCGCCCAGCG
>CALARR010000233.1 GCA_937889015.1 uncultured Planctomycetales bacterium
GGCCCGGCGTCGGAATCGCTTCCGACGCCGGGCCTGTGTAGATACCCGGGCCTACGCCGCAGGCTCTGCCAGTACCCTTCGAGTTCTTCTTCCCCCCCCTATTTCGGTTCTTGGGCCTTCGGTAGCTGCGGACACGATGCGATGACCTGGTCCAGGTCTCGTGCAATCGGAAGCAAGTCCGTGTCACCTGAGCACAAGAGGTCTACGCCGATATTGTCGCGGACAAAGGACATGCGGTTCAGGATCTTGCCTTGCTTGTACTCGTTTGTCCAACGCTTGGGGATGATGATACACAGGTCTCCTGGCCCATCTCTCAACACCTCAAAGGTGGATGGAGTAATCATCCTGGTTGTTCCAGCGCCAACCATCTCAAACAGTCTTTCCCTCGCCTCCGCGGGTCCGTTGGTCCCCTTTGCCACGGTGAGCCTGATTTCCTGGGCATGAGATCCCTTTTCGACATCCCACTCCATGGTTCGCACGGAGAATGGCGGGAAGTCTCTCTGGAATATCAGTTCTGAAGAGTGCGTCAGGTGATACCCCCACTTGGCGAATACGCTCGTCCAATTCAGTTGGGAGTCGTCCCGCAGGACGCATACCACGGAATCCGGCAACTTGTTTGTGGCTTCAAGAGCCTCTTTCAGCAATTGTCCGTTTGTCTTCTTCTCATTCATCTTGTCACCTTCCTGCGCGCGGCACGCGCCAAAGAGTATAGTCACTGCAATACAACCATAAGGGAAAACTGCGTAGACGAGTCTCATCGTTGTCTCCTTGTGCAGTGATGAGTCGATCGCCCGGCCGTATCACTTCTGCTTCTCGGGACAGGCTTGAATCACCCGATCCAAGACTCTCGCAATCGGCAGCAGGTCCACGTCCTCGGCACCACACTTAAGCACGACACCAACTTGATCACGGACAAAGATAAGCTCGTACGGGCGCTTGCCGTGCCGGTATTCCTCGGAATGGGGATTCACGCCGGCAACACAGAGATCACCAGGTCCATCTTTCATGATGTCAACGCGGTCAGGAATCAGCGGGGCGCTCGACCGGAAATTCAGGAATCCCATGACCTCCTGTCTCGCATCCGCATGGTCGTCGCCAAACACGACGCCCATGTCGATGGACCGGACGTATTTTCCGCTCTCATCGTACCATCTCATGCTTTGGCCAAAGGAGGTCGAATGGACCGGCCGGTCCAGGTGGTACCCGTGCTTGACAAACGCCTCTTTCCAGTCCAAACGCTCCGTATCCCGCGTCACGCTCTTCGCTGGAAGCGGCGGGAGCCCTTTGGCCTCAAGAATCGCCTTCACTTTCTGTTTGTTTTACTCTCGAATCGTGTCCACTGCAGAGCGCTCCTGTGATCGACAAATGCCAAGGTAGCAAATCGTTAACAACAGAACTGAACAGACCAATCGCATCGCAGTCTCCTTTCAGAGAAACGGGGGCAGGCTTACGTTTTGTGCTTTGTGGGCTTCGCTTTCTTCCTGCTCAGTTGTTGCGCAAACGACTCGATAGCCTCTAACATGTCCACGGGTCACATGGTATACGGCGTCCGGACAGTTAATGGGCGGTGGGCGAGGCATGACGACAGGTTACCCCCCGTTCCGGCCTCGCGCAAACCCATGCCGCCAGTCATAGTACAAAGCGCAAGCCTGCCCCCGATCCGACCTGGGCCTATCGCGCCGGTGCGGTCGCCGCCGGCTCCTCGACCGGGAGTTTCTCGATATCCGCGTCTACGCGCAGGCCGTAGAACTCGGTTCCCGCGGCAGTCCGACGGCCGGTCCGGACCTGGAGCCCTTGGCCGTGAAGGTGGTGGTCGCAGATGCCGGGCGAGAAACGATCGTGACGGACTTCGAGTTTCGCAAGATCGATCTCGGGAAGAAGCTTCGGCCACAATTCGTCCAGCGTGAGGGCGGGCAACGGAACGTAGACGAACACGCAGGCGTAGCTGCCCAACTCACCCAGGATCTGCACCCGATAGGGGCCTTTGCGGAAGGGAATGAAGTAGACCGCCCCTTGGGATGTTGCGATGCGAACATTTCCCTGGCGCCATCGTTCGATTTGGTCTTTGGAGAGCAAATGGTCATAGACTTCGATGAAAGGTGCCAGTTCCGGTGAAATCAGGTTTTCTCCGAAGCACTGGCGCAACTCCTTCAACACAGCCTCGTTCGTCTTCAGATCGGCCTCCAGACGCGCTCCTTCAGGCCGTGCGACCAACAACTGGAGATCTCGGAAGAAAGCTGCCTTTGAGGGAATCCTCGCTGTTGCAGCGCCGATGCCGAAATCGCTCATCGTGGGTTCCGCCAGGCATTCTTCCGTGGACACCAAGTTGGAATCATTCAGTTCCCGAACCGTCATTGCCTCGTCTCCTGCTTTGAGTGATAGTGAATTCAGAACCAATACCGAAATCCCCAATGCGATCGTCGTGCCTCGTATGATCATGATCACATCTCCGGAAAGGGTCAGGGAGGATTCACTACGTCGATCGAGAGCACATGGTCCTTGTAGTGTGCCGTGTGGTTGGCGTCCGTGACACGAACGGTGAAACTGAAGTGGCCGGTTTCGGTGGGAGTGCCGCTGATGACTCCAATACTCGCGTCGAGGGTCAAACCTGCGGGGAGTCGGTCACTGGTAATACTCCACGACACGGGTGCATATCCGCCGGTCACATAGCCATTGATAGTCGAAAACGTAGTGGTGTGGTTGGTTGGAATCAGCGCGCCCGTACTCGCGTGCAGCAGTCCCACAGGCTTGCCGCGGCGGGAAATCGCTCTGGAATAGGGACTGTTCAAGGTGGCCTCCGGCATCGCCGTCACGGCAATGTCGAGCCAGTAGATCGTCTTGCCGTCGTGAATCGCCGTCGCCTGGACAGCCGCAGCATTCAACGCGGCATCGTAGATCGAGCCTTCCACATTCGCGATGGCATGATACACGAAAGTGTAGTCGCCGGGCATAACGTGTTCGAGGGTCACTGGGTAATTGCCGAGGTTTGCGTAGACCAAGGCGCGATGCCCATTGTCACTGACAATACCGCCCCAGTAGACCTCCGTCTCAGCGTTGAACCCGACGCTGCGGGCGAGGTAGGCCATGAGGTTGGCGAAATCGGCACACACCTGTCCACCACCTCCGTAGACGGTCAACGGATTCGCATCGATGTTTGGGTCTCCAGGATCATATGTAAGCTCACCATGTATTCCCTGCCGAATCTTGTTCAGCACGCCTGCATTACCGGCCACATACGTACAGGCCTTCTGAATCGCCAACTCATATAAGGGAGCTTCCTTGGGCGTGTCAGAGATCCAGTAGGTCGTGACTCCGGCGGTGCCCACGTGCGACCAAGTGCTCCCGCTGTCCGCGGAGATCTCTAAGCGAACGGAAACAGTCGACGTCCGGACGCCCTGGCTAAACGGGAATTGAGCCCCCGCCTTCTGGATCGTATTGACCTGGCCGTTGTCACTGTCCTCAAGGGTGGTTCCGCGAAGCCTGCAATTCCCGGCCAAACCGACGACTGGGCCGCCGCATAGCGCCTGCAACTTGATCGAGTCGATACTGGGCGACACCTCAGGAGAAACGGAGAACTTGGCAAACATGGTCGGCGACGTGCCTGTAGTAAAGCAGACGGGGGCGTTGGAACCCGCGGCAGCAGGCCACACTGGGGACGAGCCGTCTGGATCGTCGACCTTCACGCCCGAGGGCCAACGGGTGATCATATGGTCTCCCTTGAACCCAAGTTCCGTCACCTCAACGCTTACCACCCAAATCGTGGCCCGCTTCGAGCAACTACCGGCCGTACATGTGATCTCGGTCTTGGCCGGGCTGGTCTTGCTCACGGTCCGGATGAGTGGACTCGTGCCGGTTCCCCCGCTTAATGTCCAGTTGACCGGAAGTTGTTCCTCCGATACGACCGGGGTGGGGGTTGCCGTAATCGTGATGTCTCCGCTCGCAGAATCGTGTACGAGGAAGAGATACGATTGGGTGTCAGGGTTAGCGTCCTTGTCGTCCACAAGGAGCGTGTCGTTGGCAGTCAGAGAATCAAGTCCGACGACCAGCACCTCTGTGTGTTTCGTGTTCCCACATTCGACACTGATCGGTAGGGTCGCGTCCGCGCTCGACGAAACGTCGTTAAACGTTATGTCGAAGGTATCGCCAATGTACTCCTGTTGGTTCAGGCCCGTCCAGAGGGGTTTGTCTATGGGCCAGGAGCCCCCCTCCGGCGTGCGAACGGCCCGAAAATGGACCGTCGTGCCCACCGCGACCGACAGGCCGGGCACGGCAGTGCGCCAGGGGTCGCTCTGCCCAATCTTGTACTGAAGGTCGCCGACTCCCAACACCAGGACATTCGCAGTCTTGGTGTTCCCGCCACACGCGACCGTCACTTCCTTGTACGCGGTCGCGCTGCTGCACGTTTCGTCGAACTGGACGCTGGTGATCGGCACCGAGTCTTCCTCTTCGGCCTCGCCGCCCCAGAACGGCGTGCCGGGGGGCCAATCAACGCCCTCGGGAGCAGCGACGGCTCGGAACGCAATGTTCGTGCCCACGGGTATGACCAGGGGCTCGTCGGCAGGAGTCCATCCTTCATCGGGATCCACGTACTCGATATGGTCCACATCAACCACGACGACGCTGACGCTCTTCTCGCTCTCGCCGCAGCGGACTGAGACAGTCTCGCCGGCCGACAGGCTGGCGGACGCTGACGAGAAACTGCATCGGACTTCCTCGCCGGTTTCCACGCCGGCGCCCAGGTTCCAGACGGGATAGCCCGAGGGCCACTGCTCCGCCTCTTCGGGGTCCTTGACCGCACGGAATTCGATCAGGGAATTGACTGGGACGCAGATCGTCCCCTCGGCAAGGCTGTAATCCTCCATCCCCAGGGTTCGGTATTCGATCCGAGTGATGCCCACCACGTCGGCCGTGGCCGTGTCGGAATGGGTTTCGTCCTCCGCGGTCACGGAGTATTTTACACCCGGCTCGGCCCACTGGGTCGTGAACTCGGCGCCGGTGCCGTCGGCCGGGGTTCCTTCCGGCGAGGTTGTCCACTCGACTTCGTCCGGTTCCTCGGCATCGACGCGAAACACGGCATCCATTCCGACCGCGACAGCCGTATGCGCAGGATCGATGTGGAAGCCGGAACTGCTCGAACTGCTTGAGCTACTTGAGCTACTTGAGCTTTCAGGACTACTCGAACTGCTGATGTCGCTCGAACTGCTCTGGCTATCGCTTGTGCTGCTATCACTGCTGCTCTCGTCCTCGCTTTGACTGCTTTCGCTGTCTTCGCCAGAGCTTGATGGCGCATGCGATCCGGAAGATTCGGACTCGTCGCCTACCGACGAGTCCGAATCGCCCTCACTGCCGCCATTGGATTGGCTCTCCTCGTTCTCACACCCTTCACACGGGTCGCAGCCTTGGCATCCATCGCAGGTGGTGTCGCAAGGGCACTCCGTGTTGGGATCGCAGCCTTCGCACGGGTCGCAGCCTTGGCATCCATCGCAGGTGGTGTCGCAAGGGCATTCCGTGTTGGGATCGCAGCCTTCGCACGGGTCGCAGCCTTGGCATCCGTCGCAGGTGGTGTCGCAAGGGCATTCCGTGTTGGGATCGCAGCCTTCGCACGGGTCGCAGCCTTGGCATCCGTCGCAGGTGGTGTCGCAAGGGCATTCCGTGTTGGGATCGCAGCCTTCGCACGGGT
>CALARR010000234.1 GCA_937889015.1 uncultured Planctomycetales bacterium
TCAGCTATCAGCGATCAGCTATCAGCGATCAGCTATCAGCGATCAGCTATCAGCTATCAGCTATCAGCTGTCAGCTGTCAGCTATCCGGCTGGCGCGCGTGGACAGAGCACTTGGCGATTGGCATGCCCACGACAAGCGTGGGTAGGGCATCCGGCACCCAGCGTGGCACCCAACGCATGCCCACGACGAGCGTGGGCATGGCACCCGGCGATCCGGCACTCGGCACCCGGCACTCGGCCGGTATCCGGCGTTCATTGCGCGGGCCAGCGCAGGATCTGATCGCGCTGTTGGAGCCGGTGCTGAAGCTGCTGGACATCGATCTGTTGGACGGGGCGCGCGTCGCGCACGGCCATCGCGGCGGCCACGCCCGCCGATTCGCCGAGGACGCAGAAGACGGGCTCCATGCGCGCCGAGGCGTAGGCGATGTAGCTGGCGGAGAAGCAGACGGGGACCAGAAGGTTCGTACACTGCTCGGCCTTGGGGGTGATGGCGCGATAGGGGACGGGATAGGGGCGGCCCGTGCCTCGCGCGCCACCGAGGAACATGTTGCCCTCGGTGGCCACGCCGAGCTTTCCAGTCTTGGAGTCCAAAGCGGCATAGCGGCGCACGGGGTAGGTATCGACGCCGTAGAGGGCCAGCCCCACCGAGTCGTCGACCTGCGTGCGATTCAAGACATCGGCGTGGGTGAGGATGTAGGGGCCATCCATGCGCCGCGTGATGCGCACGTAGAGCTGATGGGGCCAGCCTTGCGTATCGGGGTGCATGGTCTTGTCGAGGCCCAGGGCGGCCGTCTGCTGACGAAACGCCTGCGGCACGCGCGGATCGGTGGACAGGAAGTGGTGCAGCGCACGCAGGTAATCGATGTGCTGGCGCCAGACCTTGGCGCGAGCGGCCCAATCGCCGTCCTGGTAGTAGCGGCTGACGCCTAGCGGGGCGATGCTGACGAGCGACTGGCGGAAATAGTTGTACTCGCCCGAGTTCAGCCAGCCGGGGAAGATGTGGGCCAACGACTTGGTTATCTTCTTTGTGTCCCCGGCGGCTTCGCGAACGATGTATTCCACGTAGCGGCCGACGAGTTCGTATTGGCTGGGATCGTAGTCGGCGGGCGAGGTGAGGGGCGCGCGTTTGTCGGGATCGGCGGTGACGTAGAAACGGAAGTTGTAGGCCTGGGTGTAGTCGTCGCCAGTACCCTGGGACTGACCGTGGTCGGGATCGACGAGGGGCAGCAGGCCGCTGGTGGGATCGTTCGGCCGGACGTAGGGATCGAGGGGCGTCCAGTTGGTCGGATCGCCGACGCCGGCCGGCTCTTCGTGGAACTTGTCGCGCGGTTCCCGGCCCACGGCATAGCGGACGCCGGCCAACGCCATGAGGTCGCCTTCGTAGCTGGCGTCGATGAACACCCGGGCCTCGACCGATGGACCAGGGGCTTTGGCGACCGCCGGGGGGACGCCCAGCTCATCCGGCGGGGCCAGTTCGAGCTGGATCCGCGTGATGCGCTCGCCCTGCTTCTCCACGCGCGCGACGCGGTGCTCGAAGAGCAGGGGGATCTGCTCGTCTTGCAGCCATTGGTCAAAGCCCTGGCGGATGGCCGGGGGCGTCTTGCCGAGCGAGAAGACCTTGGTCTTGGTCAGGCCGCCGACGGCCTTGGGCTCGGCACAGTCCTGCATGGGTTTGATCCCTGCGCCGAGGATTCCGCCCACCCAGCGGCTGGGCTCGACCAACAGGACGGATCGGCCTTCCTGTTTGGCCGTGATGGCGGCGAGAATCCCGGCGGGCGTGGCACCGTAGACACAGACGTCGACGGTCGCGGGAACGACGGGGGCAGGGGCGGCGGTGACGGGGCTCTGAGACGCAAGCGCGATCCAGGCCACGGCGAGCCAACGACGGTGCGATACGATCTGGAAGATGTGCATGCAGGATTCCTATGCTTTGGGACTCTGGTGTTCTCTGATTGCGGCCCGGGTTAGCGGTTCTTCTGTTTGATCTTACACCCGGCATCGGTGCTGAGGAGCGGGATTTCGATCAGGAGCTTCCCGCCTTGGCACGCGCGTTCGGCGCTGGCCGTGACCTGGCCGCGATAGGTGTCCCACCACTGGATATGGTACGGTCCCTCGTCCAGACCGGCGATTTCGGCCCGGGCGTTGCGGATCGGCTGGGGCTGAACCCCGGCGGCGCGCAGCGGCAGCACGTTGAGCCGGTGATGGGCCCAGAGGTAGGCGGCTTGCGGCGATTGGAGGGCGTACAGGTCCAGGTCGGGATAGCGGGCCGTGTCGCGGTAGTTGGTGAGGCGGAGGTGGCCGATGCGGAGCCAATCGGGTCCGGCGTTGCGGAGTTCGATCGCATGCCGTCCGGCGGGGACGTCGATGGTGAAGTCCTTGTTCACGTCGTGGTTCTTGTCGGGCGCGAGCTTCTCGGGGGGCAACGGGTTTCCGTCGAGGACGATCTGCAGCGTGCCGCCCGAGGCGCTGGAAACATGCACGATGAACTGTCCGGCCTGGGGATAGTCGACCTCCAGGACGGGCGGGTTGGCCCAATCGGCGCGGCGGTGGCCGAAAAGGGTCGGGCGCAGGTCTGCGAGGTGGGAGAGGGTGCCATCGGGCTCGACAACGAAGCGGTTTCGCGGGGCCTGGCTGCCCCAGTGGGCGCCCAAGGGGACGATCAGGACGGGCGAGAAGCGTTGCGCGGCGGGGTCGGCGGAAACCGCGATGTGCCGGCGGTCGGGCGGCAGGGGCTGGAATGTGGCCCAGGGCTCGCCCTGGACGAAGCGTGCGACGGCCGTGTAGTGGGAGAAGAGGTTGTCGGGTTCGATGCGATCGCGCCACCACCAGGGGAGCGTGGTCCCGGCCGCGCCCGACATGGCCGCGGCCCACAAGGAGTTGTGGAACTCGATGTGTTCGGGATCGACGGTGGCGACGGTGGTGGTGCCCTGCTTTTCGCGCTGCGCGGGCCGACCGCCACCTTCGCCGACGATGTGCGGTTTATTGGGGTGCGCGTGCAACACCTGTTGCACGCCGTCGCGGACGGCGGCGGCCGGTTCGTAGATATGGGTTTGCGTGAAGTCGATCTGGGGCAGGTCCCAGATGGGACGGAACTTGTCGGACGATTGCCAGGTGCTGGTGGTGATGAGGTGCTGATTGGGGTCCAGGGCGCGGAGATAGTCGCCCATCTCGCGATGCCAGTCGACCATGGCCGGCTGGGCCTCACCCAATTCGTTCCAGAATTCCCAGGCCCAGATGCCGGGGCTGTAGCTGTAGCGCGCGACGATGTAGCGCAAGCGTTGTTTGTAGAGATTTCGCGCGCGCGGATCAGTCCACAGTTGCTGGGGATCGTCGAGGAAGCCAGCGTGGGCCTTGTTGTAGGGATGGCCGCCCCAGGTGCCGTAGCCTTCCTTCTGGCTGAGCTCGCCACCGCCGGTGCCATTGCCCATGCAGAGCATGAGGTACAGGCCGTCGCGCGCGCAGCGATCCAGGATTTGATCGGCGATCCAGGCGATGCGCTGGTTGTACTTGCCTGCGCCGGCATAGGCGCGCATCCAGTCTCCGGATTGGGCCCAGCGGATCTGCGGGTCGAAGGTCCATTCGAGCCAGGTCCAGTGGCAAAAGGTCCAGATGCGCACGGCGTTGCAGGCGCTGGCGGCCAAGGGGGGATAGTGGACGCGGTAGGGCCAATCGTTCTGCAGGTTCTGGCCGATGGCGAAGAAGGGCGTGCCGTCGTCGAACTGGAAATAGCGATGATTGGCGGGCGAGACGCGGAGGAATCCGCGACTGGCCGAGGTGCGACACTCGAAGCGCGCCGGCCCCCAGCGCAGATCTTCACGCACTGGCCCGAAACGATTCTGCAGGCGGAGCGAGTACTGATAGGAGCCAACTTCCAGCGGCGTGAAGCGGACCTTCCAGGAGGGCAGGCCGTCGGCATCCAACAGGGGCCGCTGGGCGTCGTCCGCGGCGTTGCGGTGGCGATAGGCCTGGTAGAAGAACCCTGGCACGCAGACCTTGCGGCCGGAAGGGGCGACGAATTCGGCTTGCAGATCGACCTGGTCGGGATCGAAGGGGTTGTCGTACGAGGCGGCCAGATCGATCGTCAATTCGAATTTTTCGAAGCGTCCGACCTGCTCGTCATTCGGGAGGACGGAGTTGATTCGGGGGCTGCCGGTGCCGGTCATCGGTGGCAGTTCGGCCTCCGACAGCGCCGACTGCGGGGTGAGCAGAAGGGCGACGGCAAAGGCGAGGGGTGCGAGGAAATGCTTTTCGATGAACATTGGATTGGAGCTTGCCGGCGGGGCGGTTCGGAGTACAATGCTGCATTTTCCCACACTGGGATCTGAAGTGCCATGGATTTCTCGCAAGTCCTTCCCGAAATCTACGTCGGCTCGTGCCCGATCAGCGGCGACGATCAAGAGTCGCTGGTGAAGAGCCTGGGTGTCACCGCGGTGCTGAATCTGCAGACCGACGAGGATCTGGATCGCGTGGGCTGCGACTGGAAGCAGGCGAGCAAGAATTACCGGCGGCTGTCGATCACCGTGCGGCGCGTGCCGGTGCGCGATTTTGATTCGGACGATCTGCGCGACAAGCTGCCGGAGTGCGTGCGGAACCTGAATGAGTTGCTGCGCGAGGGGCACACGGTGTACGTGCATTGCACGGCCGGCGTGGGCCGCTCGCCGAGCGTGGTGGCGGCCTATTTCCATTGGATGCAGCCTTGCGAGCTGAGCAGCGCGCTGCGGCAGATCACGGCCTGCCACCGCTGCGCGCCCGACAGCGAGGCGATTCGCCTGGCGAGCGAGGACTTGCTGCAGGAGTAGCGAGCGGCATCGGAACGCGCGTCGCGGCGTTACGATTGCGGCTGGTGGACGAGGGTGATGCCGCTACGCGGCATAGGCTGTGCGGCCTTAATTCCTGGGGTTCCGCTGCGCTGCACCCCAGGCTATTCACGTGCTGCCGCTCCGCGGCACCGGTCGCACTGGCACCCCAGGCAATAGCGGAAATGCACGCGCAGCATGGTCATTGCATGCGGATCGCGTATACTTGGTTCTATGAGCCATTCCGATCCGCTTCGCCGTTACGTGCGTCAGACGCGCTTTGCCCCTTTGGGCGAAGAGGGGCAGCGGCGGCTGATGGCCTCTGGGGCGTTGGTCTGCGGGTGCGGGGCCTTGGGCAGCACGTTGGCCAACCTATTGGTCCGAGCGGGCGTGGGCACGGTGCGGATCGTCGATCGGGACTTTGTGGAGGCGAGCAACCTGCAGCGCCAGGTGTTGTTCGACGAGGAGGACGCCGCGGCCGGCCTGCCCAAGGCCGTGGCGGCGGCCGCACGGCTGGCGCGGATCAACTCGACCGTCAGGATCGAACCGGTGGTGGCGGACATCGATTTCCGCAACCTGCCGCAACTGGCCGAAGGGATGCAGGTGATCGTCGATGGCACCGACAATTTCGAGACGCGGCTGCTGTTGAACGACCTGGCCTTGGAAAGCGGCACGCCCTGGGTCTATGGGGGGTGCGTGGGGGCGGAGGGGCAGACGATGACCATCGTGCCCGGGCGCACGCCCTGCCTGCGCTGCCTGATTCCCGAATGTCCGCCGCCGGGCAGCACGCCCACCTGCGACACGGCGGGCATTCTGGGGCCGATCGTGGGGGTGATCGCGTCGATTCAGGCCATGGAGGCGTTGAAGATCCTCAGCGGCAACGAGGAGGCGATTTCTTCCCGTCTGACGATCGTGGATCTGTGGACCGCGCGCGTACGGCAGGTGGAACTCGGGAGCTTGAGGGAACAGATAGACTGCCCGGCGTGCAAACATGGCGAGCGGGCGTGGCTGGCGGGCAAGATGGGTAGCCGTTGGGCCGTGCTGTGCGGACGCAACGCGGTGCAGTTGAGCATGCCGCAGACGGGGCCGATGTCGCTGGAGGGGCTGGCGGCGCGTCTGGCTGCGCTGGGCGAGGTGACGCGCAATCCGTATCTGGTCCGGCTGAAGGTCGAGGGGTATGAGTTGACCATCTTTGCCGATGGCCGGGCGATTGTGGGGGGGACGGACGATCCGGCCGTGGCGCGCACGGTGTATGCCCAGTACGTTGGAACGTGAGGGGGACTGTTCGGCCGCTCCCCACCAAAGGGGCTGGAGGCCATGGTGCGTGCAAGCACGCACCCTACCCTCTGCGGCGAGCGTGGGCGTGGCACGCGGCGGGATTCTGCGCACGTTGGGAGAGGTGGGTGCCAGTGCATGCCCACGACAAGCGTGGGCATGGCACCCTACACCCGACACCTGACACCCTACACCCGGCTCACGGTTGGTGCGTGCAAGCACGCACCCTACCCTGGCACACACCCTACCATCTACGGTGCGTGTGGGTCCGCCGCGTGCGCTTGACCGTTTTTGACGTTCGATCTATAATCCGACCGCTGTGGAGAATTGCCTCGACACCTTCCGCAGACCACTCTGCGATCTGCGAAATCCTGGCTCGTCCAGGATTGGGTCGAGGCAAGGCAAACGGATTTGCCCCGACTCGTTCGTGGATGCGAAATGGAATTCGCGCATCTTGCCACACGGGAGCCGACGGTGTCTTTGGGATCGCCGCTGGACGTCAAAGAGCAGGTAAAGCAGGCGATCGATATCGTCGAGTTGGTGGGGAGCTATGTCCAGCTTCGCCGCCAAGGCCGCAATTTTGTGGCCCTGTGCCCCTGGCACGACGACTCGCGTCCCAGCCTGACCGTCAACCCGGAGCGCCAGTCGTACAAGTGCTGGGTCTGCAACCTGGGCGGCGACGTGTTCAGCTTCGTGATGCAGATGGAGGGGATCACCTTCCCCGAGGCCCTGGCCATGCTGGCCGAGCGCGCCGGAATCGCCTTGAAGCCCGTGGCTCCGACGGTCGCGGCCGGTCCCTGCGGACAGTCGTTCGACAAGCGGATTCTGTTTCGGGCGATGGCCTGGACCGAGCAGCAGTATCATCGCTGCCTGTTGGAACTGCCCGAGGGGGAGCCGGGGCGCAAATACTTCCAAGAGCGGGGGATCACGGCCGAGAGCATCGCCAAGTTCCACTTGGGATTCTGTCCGGATCAGTGGGATTGGATCGTGCGTCAGGCGCAAAACAAGGGTCCCGGCGAGAAGCTGCTGGAGGCGATCGGGGTGCTGGTGCGTTCGGCGAACACCGGCCGGGCCTACGACCGGTTCAAGGGCCGGGCGATGTTTGCGATCCACGATTCGCAGGGGCGATCGATCGGCGTGGGCGGCCGCATCTTGCCCGAGGCGGCGGCCACCAACCCGGCGAAGTACGTGAACTCGCCGGAGACGCCCCTGTTCCACAAGAGCAGCAACCTGTACGGGCTGGACGTGGCGCGGGACGCCATCCGCCGCAGCCGGCAGGTGATGGTGATGGAGGGCTACACGGACTGCATCATGGCCCATCAGTACGGGTTCCAGGATGCGGTGGCCGTGCTGGGGACGGCGTTGGGCGAGGGGCACCTGAAGATCCTGAAGCGTTTTGCCGACCGGATCATCCTCGTTCTGGACGGCGACGAAGCGGGGCAGAAGCGGACCAACGAGGTGCTGGAGCTGTTCATCGCCCAGCAGATCGACCTGCGAATCCTGACCTTGCCAGAAGAGGCCGATCCGTGCGAGTTTTTGCAGGAGCACGGGGCCGAGGCGTTTGCGGAGTTGTTGGCCACGCGCACGGTGGACGCTTTGGAGCATGCCTTCCAGAGCGCGACGCGGGGCGTGGACCTGAACCGGGACGTACACGCGGCCTCGCAGGCCGTGGAGCGGTTGCTGGCGATCATCGCCAAGGGGCCGCGCGCGGCGGACGACACGACGAGCGAGAACCGTTTGCGCGAGCAGAAGATGATGCAGCGGCTGGCGGCCAGTTTTCGCCTGGACGAGCGGGACTTGCGCGAGCGGCTGACGGAGTTGCGGCGCAAGGCGCGGCAGAAGCCCGGCCCGGCGGCCCCGGCGCCGATGGAGGCCGAGGCGGCGCCGGAGATGATCGACGCCTGGCAGCGGAGCCTGCTGGAGGCGCTGTTGCGGTTTCCGCAGTTCATTGCACGCGCGCAGGTGGCGATCGACCCTGAACACCTGGATTCCCCCCGATGCCGGCGGATCTACGAGGCCTGCGGCCGGTTGCAGACGGCGGGGATGGAAGACCTGTTTTCGCGGCTAATGCTGGAGTTCGACGACGCGGCGACGAAGAGCCTGCTGGTCGAACTGGACGAGGAAGGGCGTGCGAAGGCCGAGCGCGTCCTGGAACCAGAGACCCTATTCAAGGAGTTGATGCTCGGATTTCAACGGCGCGAAGCTCAGAAGCAACGTCCGGCGCAGGTGGTCGCCTTGCGCGATGGCCGGCTGGACGAGAGCCAACAGGCGGATTTGCTGCGGCAGATCCTGGAGCAAGCGCGTGCCCGGCAGGGTATTTCCGCACCCATGGACGGGTGAGGATACCTTGAGCCGGAGATCGGGCTGGCGGCTCCCGCGCCGCCGGAAGACCCCCCGATCATGTTCCTGTCACCCAGGCGCCCGGAGGGCGCGGAAGGAGCACGGAAGTGGAGTTTTTTGACACGGAATTGCAGGACCTGGTCGCCAAAGGAAAGTCCCAAGGCTATCTGACGTACGACGAGATCAACAGTTATCTGCCGGATGACGCGGTCAATCCGGAGAAGCTCGACAACCTGCTGATCGCCCTGGAAGAGCAGGGGATCGAGTTGTTCAATTCGGCGCCGGAGGAGGATTTCTTCGACGACCGGCAGGCGGACAAGCCGGAGCGAGCGGAAGGAGAGCCGGCGGAGGAGGATCGGGCCTACACGCTGCCGTTGCCCCTGCCCGAGGACGCGCGGAAGTGGAACAGCGATCCGATCCGGCTGTACCTGTCGCAGATGGCCGAGACGCCGCTGCTGAAGCGGGAAGAGGAAATCGCGCTGGCCAAGACGATCGAGGTCACGCGGAAGCGATTTCGGCGCACGGTGATCGGCTGCCACCTGGCGATGGAAGCCACGGTGAGCACGCTGCAGAAGGTCCACGGGGGGATTCTGCCCTTTGACCGGACGATCAAGGTTTCGCTGACGGAGCAGTTGACCAAGGAGCAGATTCTGGCGCGGATGCCGCACAATCTGCCGACGCTCACGCACCTGATGGAGGAGAACCAACGGGACTTCGCCCGGCTGTTGAGCAAGCGGATTCCGGCCGAGGAAAAGGCGCGGCTGCGGAAGCGGTTCGTGTGCCGGCGGCGGAAGATGCTGATCCTGGTGGAGGAGATGAGCCTGCGGACGCGGCGCGTGCAGAGCATGATGCGGCAGATGGAGGACATCTGGCAGCGGATGTACCGGATCCGCGATCGTTTGCAGACGCTGCAGCACAGCCCGGCGGCGCGCGGCGAGCGGGCCAACCTGCGGCGCGAGCTGCGCGACCTGATGATCCTCACCCAGGAAAGTCCGCGCAGCCTGCGCGCCCGCTGCGAGCGGATGCGGAGCCAGCACCAGGACTACGAGCAGGTGAAGCGGAAGCTGTCCAGCGGGAACCTGCGGCTGGTGGTATCGATCGCCAAGAAATACCGCAATCGGGGGTTGAGCTTCCTGGATTTGATCCAGGAAGGGAACACGGGCCTGATGCGTGCGGTGGACAAGTACGAGTACCGGCGGGGGTACAAATTCTCGACTTACGCCACATGGTGGATTCGGCAGGCGATCACGCGGGCGATTGCCGACCAGGCGCGCACGATCCGCATTCCCGTGCACATGATCGACGTTCTGAGTAAACTGAGGAATACGTCCAAGCGTCTGTTGCAGGAATTGGGGCGTGAGCCGACCACCGAGGAAACGGCCCTGGCGGCGGAATTGAGCATGGACGAGACCCGGCGGGTCTTGAACATGGGCCGCCATCCGGTTAGTCTGGATCGTCCGGTCGGCGAGAGTGAAGATAGTTGTTTTGGGGAGTTCATCGAGGACGATGGGCTGCCCCGGCCGGACAAGGCCGCCAACAATGAGCTTTTGCGGGAAAAGATCGAAGGTTTGCTCAAGACGCTCACGTACCGCGAGCGGGAGATCATCCGCTTGCGCTACGGTCTGGGTGACGGGTACACGTACACCCTGGAAGAGGTGGGGCGGATCTTCAAGGTCACGCGGGAGCGTGTGCGGCAAATCGAGGCCAAGGCGGTGCGTAAGCTGCAGCATCCGGTGCGGAGCCAGCAGCTCGAGGGATTCCTGGACCGGGTTGCCGGCTGAGAGCTTATCCCAGGAGCAGCCCAGCCACGTCGGGCGGCCCAGCAGGACTGAGGCGTCGACAGGTTCTGGGGCCGGCTCCAAGGGGCAACCCTGTCGGCCTGACGCGTATGTCAAGCCGCTGGTCGTGTGGCCAGCGGCTTTCTTTATTTCTTGGATGACACGGCCGCGAGGCCGCAATCCGTACTTCGCAACTGATTCGAGGCTTTATGGGACCGGGTAGTATTAGTACCGACATTCTGCGTAGGCTTCACAGTCTGCAGCGGCAATTGAGCGATCTGCGCGAGCGTTTGGGGCGCGGCCCACGGCAGATGAAGATCCGCGAGGCGAACGTGGTTCACCAGGAGGAGGCGTTGGCGGCCGCGCAGGCGGAGGCCAAGACTTTTCGCGTGGCCACGGATTCCAAGCAGCTTCTGCTGAAATCGAAGGAAGAGAAGGTCAAGGAGTGGAAGCTGAAGCTGAACCAGGCGACCAGCAACCGCGAGTATCAGGCGTTGAAGGAGCAGATTGCGGCCGACGAGATGGCCAACAGCGTGCTGGCCGACGAGATCCTGGAAGCTATGGAGAAGCAGGACGGACTGCAGGCGCAGATCGTGACGGCCCAGGGGGCTCTGGCCAAGGCGCGCGAGGACGCGGCGCGCGTGGCCCACGAGATCGAACAGAGCGCGCCGCTGCTCAGCGGCGACATCCAGCGAGTGGAGTCGGAGTTGGTGGAGTGCGAGAAGAACCTGCCGGAAGAGCTGCGCGAGCCCTATCACCGCGTGGTGCGCGGCAAGGGGGACGACGCGCTGGCGCCGATTCACGAGGAGTTCTGCGGGGGCTGCAACCAACAGATCACGATCAACATGGTCAATGCCCTGCGGATGAACCAGCCGGTGTTCTGCAAGGCCTGCGGCCGCTTGCTGTACTTGCCGGAGTAGGCCGGCGTTGGCGAAACACGGATCACCCTGGGCCTTGGGAGTTTGCCATGCAGAAGACGCTCTACGTCCTGGGTTGCGCCCTGGTTGCGGCCCTGGGAGGGTTGCTGTTCGGCTTCGACACGGCGGTGATTTCCGGCACCACGGAGGCCCTGACGCGGGCGTACGGTCTGAGCGAGTTCTGGCTGGGATTCACCGTGGCCAGCGCGCTGATCGGCACGATCCTGGGGGCGATGGGGGCCGGCTGGCCCGCCGACCGCATCGGGCGGCGGAATACGCTGATCGCGATTGCCGTGCTGTACTTTGTGTCGGCGGTGGGCTGCGGCGTGGCCTGGGACTGGTGGTCGCTGCTGCTGTTCCGCTTCATCGGCGGGATCGGCGTGGGCGGGGCGTCGGTCGTGTCGCCGATGTACATTGCCGAGATTTCGCCGGCGCGGTACCGCGGGCGTCTGGTGGCCATCACCCAGTTCAACATCGTCTTCGGCATCTTGTTGGCGTTCATCTCCAACTACGTGATCGCGCAGATGAACGTGGGGGCCACGGACTGGCGGTGGATGTTCGGCGTGGAGGCCCTTCCGGCGGCCGCCTTCTTCGGGCTGCTGTTCTTCACCCCCTATAGTCCGCGGTGGCTGGCTTCGCAGAATCGCGTGCCGGAAGCGCTGGCGGTTTTGAAACGCTTGGGGGCGGAGAACGTGGAGGAGGAGTTGCGCGCGATCCAGGCTTCGCTGGACATGACGCACCACAGTCTGCGCGAGCCGTTCTTCCGCCGCGCGTACCTGAGCCCGATCCTGCTGGCCGTGGCGATTGCGGCCTTCAACCAGCTTTCGGGGATCAACGCGTTGATGTACTACGCACCGCAGATCTTCAAGATGGCGGGGGCGGGCAGCGACTCGGCGCTGCTGCAGACCGTGGCCGTGGGGGGCATCAACCTGGTGTTCACCATGGCGGCCTTGGCGATCATCGATCACTTTGGCCGGCGGAACCTGATGCTGGCGGGGTCGATCGGCTATATCCTCAGCCTGGGCGGCACGGCCTGGGCGTTCTACACGTATGGGGCCGAGTTCCAGGTGACGATCGACGCCACGGCGGCCCTGGCCAGCGCCAAGGCGACTGCTGACGCAGCGGGGATCGCCGCGGCCCAGGCGAGCCTCAGCGCCGCCAGCAGCGCGGCCGCGGTGGGCAGCCTGGTGGTCCTGGTGAGCCTGCTGGTGTTCATCGCCTCGCACGCCTTTGGCCAAGGGGCGGTGATCTGGGTATTCATCAGCGAGATCTTTCCCAACCGGGTGCGGGCACGCGGGATCGCCCTGGGGTGCTCCACGCACTGGGTCATGGCGGCGGTCATCTCCTGGACCTTTCCGGTGATTGCCGCCTGGTCGGGGGCCCACGCCTTCGCCTTCTACGCGGCGATGATGGTCTTGCAGTTGCTGTGGGTGTTGTTGGTCATGCCGGAAACCAAGGGAGTGCCGCTGGAAGAGATCCAGCGAAAGTTGGGCATTCGCTAGAACAGGCACGGAAATGGATCGCAGTCTGCCGTGGATCACGATTGGCTTGGCGTTGTCTTGTTCTCTGGCTGCCGCCCAGGAGGTTGCCTCCGTGGCCGGTTGGCGGATTTCGCAAGGCACGCCGGGCAACTATCGCACCTGCGTGGACCTGAGCGGACCGCACGCGGGCAAAGGGGCGGGCAAGATCGCGGCCCTGCCCTCCCAAGAGGAGATGCCCAAGGATGCGCGGAGTTGCTTCATCCAGGAGTTTCACGGGAAGACGGCGATCAAGGCGGGGCGGACCTATCGCTACGCGGTCTGCTATCGAACCGAGGCCGCGCAGCCGGGCTCCGGCCAACTGCTCATCGACAGCTATACGAAGGAGGGCGAGAAGAGCCACAAGGCGCTGGTCACGCAGACGCTGAAGCCCGCCGCCCAGTGGCAGACGGTGAGCGGAGAGGTGGAGGTGCCCAAGGACGCGGTGCGCGTGCGGATGCTGCTGTACCTGCGCGGCCGAGGGACGATCTGGTACGACGACGCCTTTCTGGGCGAGAGGGGCGCGGGGGGGGCCAACCTGCTGGCCAACGGCGGTTTTGAGCCGCCGGCGGGCCATGTGTACGACCTCGCGCCCGAGAAGCCTAGCGGGAACCTGAAGTTCTTCGCCGACTTTGAGAACGCGACGCTGGGCAAGGTGAAGCAACTGGGGCCGGACGAGTACTACATTTTCGCCTTTCCGGAGGGCAAGCCGCACTCGCCGTTCCTCTGGTTCCACTTTCGGATCGAAGGCTGCCAGGGTCGGGAGATCACCTTCCACGTCAACCCCACGCCCTTTTCCCAGGCCAAGACCGGCGGCAACGGCACGCGATTGCCGGTGATGAGCTACGACGGCGAGCACTGGACGGGGATCGAGGACAAGGCGTGGAACGAGGACGGCACGGCCATCACTTTCAAGCAGCGGTTCACGCAACCGACGGCCTGGATCGCCTCGTTCTTTCCCTTCACGGCGGAACATGTCACGCGGTTCATCGAGGGGCACAAGGGATCGCCTTATTTTCGGGCGGGAGTGATCGGCCAGACCAAGCAGGGGCGCGACATCCGCATGTACACGATCACCGATCCGGCCGTGCCGGAGGCGGAAAAGCGCGTGATCCTGTTCATCACGCTGCAGCACAACCTGGAGACCACCGGGGCGCTGGCCCTGGAGGGTATTTGCCGCTTCGTGCTGTCGGACGATCCGCGCGCCGCGAGGCTGCGGCAGAAGTTCGTGTTCTACGTGGTGCCGCAGATGGATCCCGACGGGATTGCGCAAGGCAACATGTACTGCCCGGTGGGCAACCTCAACCGCCAATGGGGCCTGGGCACGACCGTGGAGACGGCCTGCGTGGAGAAGTTCGTGCGCGAGCTGGACTCGCGCGGACGCAAGGTGGACCTATTCATGGACTTCCACGGCTGGTGCCACACCACGCGGACCACGCTGTTCCTGACCTTCGGCCACGAGATCTGCGATCAGGCCAGTGAGGACGGCGTGGTGCGCCTGGCCGAGACGATCAAGCCGCGTTTGACGGGTGAGGTCAAGACCTCGCTGCGGCGGCAGCGGATCGCGACCGTCACAGGGATCACGGGCGATCTGAACCGGCTGGCCTGCGGTTGGCTGAAGTTCGAGGCTGGGGCCGGCCTGTGCTATTCGATCGAGATCTTCGGCGAGGGGGAATGCACGCAGCAGGGCTACTGGGACTGGGGCCGGGCGTTTGGCGAAGGGATCGCCGACTTCTATGGTTTGGGGACACCGTAGCAGGACGCCTCGGCATGCGTGGCGTGAAAAGGGTCGGGACGCGAGGCTTGCTTGGCTTGGGGCGTGGTCTATAATCGGCCTTTCGAGCGTTGTTGCGCGCCGCCGCCACGGCAGAATTGTCGTCTTCCCCCTCTCCCTCCCACCGGGTAAGGGCTGGGGTTGGGATTCATTCATCAGAAGGGAGAGTTCTCATGGCAACACTGGGCTTTGGCATCATCGGCTGCGGCATGATTTCGAACTTCCACGCACGCGCGATCAACGACGTGCGCGGAGCGAAGTTGGTGGGGTGTTTCGACCAGTTCCCGGCCGCGGCCGAGCGTCTGTCGGGCGCCACGGGCTGCAAGGCCTATGCGAAGTTGGACGAGATGCTGGCCAATCCGGCGATCCAGGTGGTGACGATCGGCACGCCCAGCGGGGCGCACATGGAGCCAGCCGTTGCCGCGGCCAAGGCAGGCAAGCATGTGATCATCGAGAAGCCTTTGGAAATCACCCTCAAGCGGTGCGATGCGATCATCGCCGCCTGCGAGAAGGCGGGCGTGGTCTGCTCGACGATCTTCCCTTCGCGGTTCCATGATTCCAGCCGCGAGTTGAAGCGGGCCGTGGACGAAGGCCGTTTCGGCCGGCTGACGGTGGGCGATGCGTTTGTGAAGTGGTATCGCACGCAGAAGTACTACGACAGCGGCGCGTGGCGCGGCACGTGGGAACTGGACGGCGGCGGGGCGCTGATGAATCAGGCCATCCACAGCGTGGACCTGTTGCTGTGGCTGATGGGCCCGGCCACCGAGGTCCGGGCGGAGACGGCCCTGCTGGCCCACGAGCGGATCGCCGTGGAGGACGTGGCCATGGCCTTGGTCCGCTTTGCCAATGGGGCGCGGGGCGTGATCGAGGCCAGCACGGCCATCTATCCGGGCTATTTGAAGCGGATCGAGCTGCACGGTTCGGAAGGCTCGGCGGTGATGGAGGAAGAGGACATCGTGAAGTGGGACTTCGCCAAGCAGAAGTCGCGCGACGCGGCCATCCAGAAGAAGATGGCCGAGCGACACAGCGGCGGCGGCGGGGCGGCGGACCCGGCGGCGATTGGCCACCACGGCCACGCGCGGCAGTTCCAGGACGTGGTCAACGCGATCCGCAAGGGGACCAAGCCGCAGATCGACGGTCTGGAAGGACGTCGTTCGGTGGAGTTGATCCTGGCGATCTACAAGGCGGCGGAAACAGGCAAGGGTTTGAGCCTGCCGCTGCCGTCCGACCCGTCGTTGAAGGCGCGCAAGGTGGGCGTGGGCGGATTGGAGTAAGGACCTATCCCAGAACGATCCCAGCCACTTTGGGCGGCCCAGCGAGACTGAGTTGCCAACAGGTTCTGGGACCGGCTCTATTGCCCCTCAGATAGATAATGCAACGAGGGCGACCAGCGGGAGCCCGGTTTCGCGGTGCAAACGCCACCTTCGTATTGCATTCCTTTTCTGAAGATCAATAAACCGTTCGAACACAGCCGAGGCTGATTCGCAGTATATTCATCGACCGTTGGTTGTGGCGGCAAACCGCAACCAACGGTCGTTCTTTCAACACCCTCGATCCCGAGGACTCCGCCATGCGTAGCCTCCTTCTTGCCAGCGTCGTTTTCTCGCTCGTGATCTCGCCCTTGTGGGCCCAGCAGGGCGGCGAGGGGGTGAGCCTGCCGGGCATGCTGATCGAGGCGGAGCGGTTCGACCGCAAGCAGCCGGAGAAGGACTTCGCCAACCCGACGAGGGAAAAGGCGGCCAGCGGCTGCAAGGTGCTGGCCAAGTTCTATGGCGAGGGGCGAGTCTATTACCGGTTCAAGGTGGACGAAGCGGGCACCTGGCGTGTTTGGCTGCGGTATGGGGCGAAGAACGCCCAGAAGCTGCTGGTGGGCGTTGACGCGGCCGCGAAAGCTGATTTCATACGCGTGGACTTGCCGGCGACGGGTGGCTATATCGGCTCGGGCGTGTGGGGCTGGCAGGAGATCTTCCAGGGGCCGCTGAAGGCCGGCGAGCACGAACTGACGCTCGGCTCGGCCAGCATGCGGATCGATTGCCTGTTCTTGACCACCGCGCCGCAAAAACCGACCGACGAGTTGATCCGCTTCGAACCAGAACCGGTGCAGGTCGACGCCAAGACGCGAGCCCTGCTGGATCGTGAACTGATCGCGGTCCGTCCGGCGTGGCTGGACGGGGCCATGGATTACCGCCTGCCGGCGTGGTATGAGGAGCACCGGGTCCACTTGCACACGCGGCTGAGCCTGCCGTGGTACCACAAAAAGCCGGATCTGTTCTTCAACGCGGGCCACCTGTTCCGCGAGATGGGGGCACGGGTCTTCGCGCGGCACATCAAGAGCGGAGGCGAGGGAGCCTGGTGGCCCAGCGTGATCGGGACCGTGGCGCCGGAAGCCAAGCAGCGCAACCTGGCCAAGGAAGTCATCGATGAAGCGCATCGGGCCGGATGCCGGATCCTGGTCTATCATCGGCACATGGAAGACGAGGCGATGGCGAAGGAGCATCCCGACTGGGTGAGCCTGGACTGCCACGGGAAGCCCTACGTCAAGCGGCAGACCAAGCTGTGCTTCAATTCGCCGTATGCGGACTACTTGGAACAGCGGATGCTGGAACTGGCCGCGCTGGGCGCCGACGCGTTCTACTTCGACGAAGTGCACATGGAAAAGGCGGGCTGCTGGTGCGCGCATTGCCGCCAGAAGTTCACCGAGCTGACCGGCCTGGAGCATCCGGCTGAAGCGAGTGCGGCCGATCCGGTCTGGCACCGGCTGGTCGACTTCACCAACCTGAGCATCGAGCAGACGTTTCTGAAATGGCGCAAGACGCTGCACGCGAAGTATCCGAATGTGGTGATGATGGTGGGCAGCCACACGTGGCCGATCATGACCGAGCGGCACATGACGGGCCGCTTGTTCCGGATTGCCGATTCAATGAAGACCGAGTTCAATCTGCCGGTGCGCCGCCCTGCGACAGAGATCTTTCCCCTGCCCGAAGAGATGAAGCCGTGCGAACCGGACGCCAAGATCGCCTTGGGATACACGCTGGCGCGCGACGCGTGCGACGGCCGGCCGGCGCATATCTGGACCCATGGAGTGCCGGACGAAGCGGCGGCCGTCCACGCGGCGGCCGGGATCATGACTCACGGGTGCATTGCCAACCTGGACGTGAGCGAAGGGACGATTCCCAACCCGATGTTCAAGGCGGCCCTGGCGATGGGAGATCGAGTATCGCCGCATCTGGCCGGGACGCGGCCGGTGCGTTGGGCGGCGCTGCACTATAGCGAGTTGGCGCGGGATCGGCACATTTTGCAGCCCAAGGAGGCCTGGCGTGAGGTGCTGTATCCGCTGTACGGGGCCTACCAGACGCTGTTGCGACAGCACCTGCCGGTGGGCATTCTGACCGACAGCCAGCTGGAGGAAGGGCTCTTGGACGGGTACCAGGTGCTGTTTCTGCCTGCGCCCGACGCGATGACGGCGGGCATGCAGAAGGCCGTGGCGCAGTTTGAGGCGCGGGGTGGGACGGTGGTGCGGCAGCGTGCGGATTGGCAGTGGCACGATGCGGAGCGCGGTCAGCAGCAAGCCGCAGCCGCATTGATGGAGTGCCTGAGAACGGCCGTCGCAGCCGCGCCCGTGCAGGTGCGCGGCGGGCCAGAACGGATGCATAGCGTAGTCTGGCGCAGGCCGGGCGGATCGGCCCTGGTGGTGGCCTTGGCCAATGATTTCTCGTGGGTTCAGACCGGGCGCAAGCATGGCAAGGATGACGAGGCGACATCCCCGGCGCCGTGCCGCGACGTGGTGATCGTGCTGGCACCGGGTTCTCGGCCCAGGCGGGCGGTCGAGGCGGTGACCGGCCAGAACCTGGCCGTGGGCGAGGAGTCGGGCCGGGCTGTCGTTCGCCTGCCCGAGTTCCAAGCCATGGCCGTGGTGGCGGTTGAGTAGTACTGCAGATGGGGCGGTATCCTGGTCGCCAGAGAGCCGCGCGAAACTAGGGCGACAGGGTTGGGCTGGCAAGAAAGGGGATGCGGGTTGCACGGCTACTTTGTAGCGGTCTTCTGCGGACTGCTGGGATGTGACAAGGGCCAAGGTCTCCTGGAGCCGAGGTGGGCGAAAACCGATCTTGGCCCAGGGGGCGGTTCTTGGCACAATTTGGCCCGGCATGAAGAGTTCCAAGGAGGGGTGTCTTGCGCAACAAAGCCGTGGACTACGCGGTGTGCGTGCTGGTTCGGATGTTGATCTGCATGGTGCAAGCGATGCGGATCGAGACCGGCGCGCGTCTGGCCCGAGGGCTGGCCTGGGTCTTCTGCGACGTGCTTCGTTTGCGGGGCGCGGTGGTCGAAGAGAACCTGGTCCACGCTTTTCCGGAGATGAGCGCGGAGCGACGGCGGAAGTTGACGCGCCAGATGTGGGAACACTTGTTCCTGCTGGTCTTGGAGGTGGCGCACGCACCGCGCAAGATCCACAAGACCAACTGGCGAGACTATGTGGAATTGCGCGGACAGGCGTTGCTGATGCGGTTGCTGCTGGCCGATCAGCCGACGCTGATCACGACGGCCCATTTCGGCAATTTCGAGGTGGCCGGCTATGTGTTGGGGTTGTTGGGGTTCCCCACGCACACGGTGGCCCGGGAACTCGACAACCGGTACCTGGATCACTACGTGAACCAGTTCCGCGAGTCGACCGGGCAGTACATCATTCAGAAGAACGGCGGCTACGACGACATCGAGCGCGTATTGGGCCGCGGCGGCACGATGACCTTTCTGGCCGATCAGTATGCGGGTCCGAAGGGCTGTTGGGTGGCATTTTTCGGGCGTCCGGCGTCGGCGCACAAGGCGATCGCGCTGTTGGCCATGGAGCACAAAGCGCCAGCGGTGGTCTCGTACGCGGTGCGGACCGGCCAGCCGCTGCACTTCCTGTTGGCCACGTATGCGGTGGCAGACCCGCGCATGGGCGGGGAAGAGTGCGCGTCGGTGAAAGCCCTGACGCAATGGTACACCAGCCGGCTGGAAGAGATCATCCGCATGACGCCCGGCCAGTACTGGTGGCTGCACCGGCGATGGAAGGACACGCGTGCGCCGAAGCGGTCGACGAAGAAGGCGGCGTGACGCGGCTGTGAGTTACCGTCCTTCGACGTCCAACAGCCGCGTGCGTTTCTTGAGCGCGCGGAGCAGCAGGTAGACCGCGGTGCCCGCACAAGCCAAGACGATGAAGAAGTGCGCCACGTGCAGGCTGCCGAAGAGGCACGTGTCTTCAACCAAGTCGAACGCCGGAAAACCGATAGCGATGGCGAAGATCGTGGCGCACTCGCGTTTGAGCACGGTCTTCACGCTGAACGGCATCGCGGGTCGCTGCCACTTCAGCGGATTGGGAATGAACGCTGGCACGCGATTGGACCAATCGACAAACAGTTGGCCAAATTGGCGTCGCAGGAATTGCTCTTCGGCGTACATGATGCGTTCGTAGTATAGCCAGAACAAGGTAACGAACAGGAATACGAACCACCATACACCCAGAAACAAGGCGATCCCCAGCCAGATCAGGAAGTTCGCCAGGTACAGCGGATGGCGGACGATGGAATAGGAACCGGTTGTGTTCAGGGCCTCGGCCTGTTGTCCATGTGTGTTGCGACCTGATGTGCGCGCTGGCACAAATCCCACCGTGAGGATGCGCAGTCCGGCTCCGGTCATGGAGACCAGCAGGCAGAGCAGCTCCCAGACTTCACGCCACGCCGCATCGTGCGCGGAACAGGTGAATTGCCCCAAGGCCATGAGCATGGGCACCAGCAACACCAGAGGCAAATAGCTGCGCCAGCGAAACAGCCAATTCCCGGCGACTTCGAGTTCTTCCTGCAAGGCCATGGGTGTCTCGGATTGCTCAAAATGGGGAGGGTGGGCGAAAGAGGACCGCAGATCTTAAGTTCCACGGCGCGACGGAGTCAAGGTCATGGGGCGAAAATGGCAGCCCGGGGTGCGAAAAACAGATCGCCTTGTCCTCAGGCCCTCCGGTGGAGTACGCTGATGAGATGGACCGTCGGTCGCCGGCGGCCCTTCCGCGGTTAGGTGATGCAGCAACAACGCCCCACAGAAGCCTCGGTGGTTCCAGAAGACACTCCACCCGTTGGTGCTGCTGCGTTGAACTTCCGTGATTGATGCAATCGCGGTCAGTGATCGCAGGTTCGCGGCACGATCGTTGACCACGCGGCTCTCTGTGCGCGAATGGTGACCGATAACCCCGATGCTCTTGATTGGCCGATGCCCCCCGTTGAAGTAGACGCCGGCAAGATGCCGAAGCCGCCGGAAGCGGGGTCCGAGTTGAGCTGCGCCGATCTGCAACAGGCCGTGCAGGCGGTGTGTGCGCAGGCCGTGCTGATCGCGCCGCGGATTCTGCGGCGTGTGATCAAGCAGGATCGCGAGTTGACCGGCTGGGGGTGGAAGACACCGCACGCCAAGAGCTGGGTGATCGGGCGCGAGCGGCTGCTGGAGATCGTGGACATCGACGAGTTGGACCTGCCCTCGGCGCGCGTCCTTCCGGACCGGCTGATCCTGCTGGCGCGTCCCGATCCGGAGAGCATTGCCGAGCTTGGGCCGGGACGGACGCAGATCGAGGTCTGGCGTCTGCTGTTTCACGCGCGCGTCCACGAGGTTCTGGAGGACTCGCGCGCGGCGGGCCGCCTGTCGCCGGCCGAGGCGCGAGCGCGGTTGTACCAGATCGGGCCGGCCGCCTTTGACGAGATCCGGGCCGTGCTGCAGCAGGAGGGGTTCCTGCTGCACAGCGAAGACGACGCAGAGGTGTATGTCGAGTTCGCCTCGGTCTACTTGGAGTTGCGGCATTTCGTGCCCAGCCTGCTGGCCACGTATTTTCCGGCCTTGGCCCATCTGGCGGCCATCGACGAGATCCTGGCTCAAGACGTGGACAGCCCGCGTCTGTTCGCCGAGTCGCGGCTGCCGGGCGCGCCGGATCCCGAGGACGACACGGGCGGACACGAATGGGACGACGCGCCGCTGGTGGAAGGAGTTGGGGGCGAGGCGGCCACGGGCGGCGAGGTTTCGGACGCGGGCGAGAAGTTCCGCCGCTTGTTGCGGCGCGCGGAGAAGGCCGGCAGCGTGGGCAATCTGGTCGGGGCGTTGATCTTTCAGACGCGCGCTTTGCGCTGCGCTCCGCAAGACTGGCTGGGGCGGACCCAAGCGGCGCTGCGAACGACGCTCAGTCACCTGTTGCAGCGGCTGCAGCGCGCCCTGGAGATTCCCCAGGAGCAGCGCGAGGCGTGGCGCGAGCCGCTCTTGGCTTTGACGCTGCAGACGCCGCACGGCATCTGGCCGGCCGAGTCGCGGTTGCTCTACGACCTGCAGAAGGTGTGCGTGGACTGCGAGCGCGGGGTCTACACGGTGGACCTGGTGGAGTGGGTTCTGTCGCTGGGGCAGCGGCCGATCAAGCGCGCCTTGCCCAGTCAGCGCGACGTGCTGATGACCAAGCACTTGCGGAGTGCCGCGGCGCGTCTGCCCGCGGTGCGGCTGTCGATCCGGCAGCGGGTTGGTTTGAGCGAACTGCTGCGTTCGGCGTCGCAGCAGGCGGAATTGCGTCTGCGGCAGCGATTCCGGCCGCTGCTGATCGAGGCCCTGAGCGCGGTCGGCCTGCAGCCGCACAACCTGCCCGAGACGGCGTCGCGCAACAAGCTGGTGGAGGAGTTGCTGGACCGGATCGTGGACAGCGGGTTCCTGGCGATGGGCGACCTGCGTGACGGCTTGTCGCGCAATCGGTTGAAGCTGCCGGATTTTTCCGGGCCGCTGGATCTGTTGCGCGGCGACCAGTTGCTGCGTGCCGATCGGCGGCTTTCGCAATCCTTGGACGGGGTACACCGGCGCGGCGAATTCTATCTGCGCTGGATGCAGCAACTCAGCTCTTTGGCCTTCGGCACGCGCACGGGTCGCTTGTTGACTCGCTGGGTGGCCGTGCCTTTCGGCGGGGCCTACATGATCCTGGCGTTCTTGTCGCACGAATTCCACGCCTTGGCGGGCAGCGATTCGCTGCCCAGCGTGCTGTTGCTGGGCTCTTTTCTGGCCGGGGTGTTCAACGTACCGCGGTTCCGCGAGGGGCTGGTGCGGATGCTCAAGCGGGCCGGCGGCGCCGCGCGGCAGTGGCTGGTGGCGCCGCTGCTGCGCGTGATGCGGGCCGAGTGGGTGCAGCGGCTGCTGCACAGTCCCGGGATGCGGCGGCTGTGGCGATTGCTACTGAAACCGCTGCTGTTGACCGGGGTGGTGTCTGCCGTCGCGCCGCTGCCGGAGGCCGACCCGCGCTACGCGTGGCTGAGGCTCAGCGCGGTGTTTTTGCTGCTCTGCCTGCTGGTCAATTCGCGCGTGGGGCGCAATGCCGAGGAACTGGTCGTGGACTGGACGGTGCAGGCCTGGCACCGCTTCGGAATCCGGATCATCACGGGCCCGTTCTGGGCGGTGATCGACTTGTTCAACGGCCTGCTGGAAGGGCTGGAGCGATTGCTGTACACGGTGGACGAGTGGCTGCGGTTCCGCACGGGCGAGAGCCTGTTGTCGGCCGTGGTGAAGGGGCTCTTGGGGGCGGTGTGGTTTCTGGTCACCTACGTGATCCGTTTTTGCGTGAACCTGCTGATCGAGCCCCAGATCAACCCGATCAAGCACTTTCCGGTGGTGACCGTCTCGCACAAGCTGATGTTCGTGTTCGTGCTGCCGAGCCTGGGATCGGTGCTCTCCTTGACGATGGAGACCGGCCTGGCGTACACGGTGGCCGGGGCGATCGTGACGGGGATTCCGGGCATCTTCGGGTTCCTGGTGTGGGAATTGAAGGAGAACTGGCGGCTGTACGCGGCCAACCAGGCCGAGACCCTGCGGCCCGTTGGCATCGGCCATCACGGCGAGACGATGCCTCGGTTGTTGCGCTGGGGGTTCCATTCCGGCACGCTTCCCAAGCGGTTTGCCAAGCTGCGGCGCGCGGAGCGCAAGGCGCGTCGCACGGGGCAGTGGCATGCGGTGCGCAAACACCGCCACGCGCTGCAGCAGGCCGAACACGCGGTACGGCGTTACGTGGAGCGCGAGTTCACAGGTCTTCTGGCGCTGCATCCGGCTTGGCAGGAGCATCCATTGACCGTGGGGGAAATCCACGTTGGCTCGCGGCACGTACAGGCGGCGCTGGAGACGCCTTCGCTCGGCGCGGAGCCGTTGGAGATTGCCTGGGAGATTCAGGGCGATTGGCTTCTGGCGGGCATCCGCACACGGGGTTGGCTGCCGGCGGTCGGCGGCGCGCAGCGCGTGCTGTTGGAGAACGCCCTGGCCGGACTGTACGCCACGGCCAGCACGGACCTGGTGCGCCAGCAGATCGATCGCCTGCTGGGGACACCAGAAGCCGCGTACCGGTTCGAGGCGCAGAACTTGGTCGTATCGCCGGACGGTCAGGGCCGAAGCGAATGGCTCTATGGCCTGGCGGCGGAGGAAGACGATCTGGTTCCGCAGCCCGTGGCTGGAGATGCCGCGACGACGCTTCCAGCCCTGTCGCGGCAGCAGATCCTGTTCTCCGCCAGGAGCATTGCCTGGTGGGATTGGTGCCGCGAGTGGGATCCGACCGTGACGGTCGTCGAGCCGCTGATCCAGCCGCCCATGCTGCCCCGGGAAGTCTAGCAAGGTGCGGAAGCAGCCGCCCTTGGGTTGAGGGCGTGAACTTCCCGTAAGACACCATTTGTGACAAGGCGTTTTGCGCGATTATAATGGGGGGGCTAGCGCGTTGCCTGGATGCCAAGAGCGGTACGCCTGCCCGTCGATTCGCAACGGAGAATCCCCCATTGAAGAGAGCAACTCAGCAAACGCTCGTTGCCTTCACCGCCGCCTTGCTGCTGGCGCCGTCGGCGCTGCTTGCTGCACCCGCCATCGCGCCCACGGCCCATGCGAAGGACGAAAGAAGAGTGGAGGCTTGGCCGCCTGAGCGGAAGGTCATCGCGCATCATGTGCCGTGGCATCCGCCGAGTCATGCCCGGCCCGACCGCACGGCGGACGCGGGTCCCGGTCTGGAGAGCCAGATCGTGCATGCGGCGGAGGCGGGAATCGACGGTTTCGCGGTCGATGTGGTGCGGAAACCTCCCACACAGATGGTCGGAATGCTGTTGGACATGGCTGGGATCGCCCAACGCCGCGTGCCCGGCTTTGCGATCATGCCTTGCCTGGACTGTGCCGCGACTCAAAGCGTAGCGGACTGGGAGGCGTTCCTGCTCGAATGGCTCGCCAAGGCGGGCGAATTGCCCACTACGTTCCGCGTGAACGGCGCGGCGGTGATCTTCACCTACGGTGCCTACGAGATACCTCCGGCCGATTGGGCCGCACTGCGGCAACGGGTGCTGCAGGCGGGGCAGCGCCTGTTCCTGATCGGCGAGATGAACGCGCTCTACCGCAACCAAAAGAATCCGCTGCCCCGCATTCGCGAATATGCCGATGTGTTCGACGGGCTCTATTTCTTTGCCCCGAACACCGAAGAGCACGAGCGGAAGCTGCTCGGCATCGAGCGTTCCGACGGCCGTCCGTTGTTGCGCATGTTCAGCCCTTCGCCGGGTTACTGGCGCGAGAACACCGGGTCGTTCGCCCGGGCATTCCGGGGCACCCGCACCTACCGGGATGAATGGGATCTGGCCGGCAAGCTTCCGTTCCATTGGATTTCGATCACCTCGTGGAACGACTACACCGAGCACCACCATATCGAGCCGGCGCGGCATTCTTCCGACGCTTACGCGCGGCTCACGCGGATGGGGGCGGCACAGTTCCGGGGCAAAGCGCTGGAACCGGTGACCGGGCCGGAGACTTTCTGGCTGACCGCTCCGTCCGAAATGCCGGACGGTCCCGGCGCCGCGCCGTTGGAGGCGGATCCAAGGCGCGAAACGCTCTTCGAGGTGCTGCGCGTGGGCCCTCCCTCGACGGCATCGGTCACGGTAAGCGTTTCCATCGCACGTCCGAATGGCGAGGTGATCGAGAAACGGGAATTGGCAATCGCCGCCGGCAAGCCGGTGACGGATTCGCAGTTTCAGTGGCAGCCCGACCGGGAGTTCGGCGATCCCTACCTGGTGACGACCGCATCGGTGGGTGAGCTCAGTGCCCGAATGCCGTTGCCACTCTGGCCAAGGAATGTAGCACGGCGTTACCACATGGCTCCGCGCAGAATCCGCCTCACGGCACAGCAACCTCCGAAACCCGCAATCGCGCTGGAAGGCACGAGGTTGACCGTGAGCACGATTCCCGGCGAGGCGGGCTGGCGCACCGACCTGCTGCACAACCTGATGCCCATGCTCGACCCGAAGTCGCGGACTTCGCAAGTGGCGGAAGGCGTCGATCAACTGCCGGGCACGAATCCGGGCTGGGGCTTCTGGGAAGCCGCGACGGTCACGCCGGACGCGCGGGTCACATGGGCCGATCCGCTCTATCTCCCGCACCGGGGAGATCTGGCGACACTGGCGTTGTATCGTTTCAACAACCCAGACAAACCCACGGCAGATGAGTCCATCTACGCGCGGCACGGCCGCCAGCGAGGTCGGCTGGTCAAACTGGTAGATGGCAGCCACGCCTTGGCCTGCGACGGCGAGTCATGGTTTGAGCCTTCGGGTAGCTTCTGTCCGGCGAACTGCCCGCTGACGGTGGAATTCTGGGCCCGGCCGAACAAGCCAGGAGGAATGCTCTGGGGGGATGTGGGCGCCGCCATGCTATTGTGGCTGACAGCCGAGGGCAAGCCTCTGGTCTCACGCCGGCAGGCCAGTGACGAAAAGAGAGTTGTCGCCAGTGCCGGGCAACCTTTGGCAATCGGGAAATGGTCGCATGTCGCGGGTGTCTTCGATGGCGGGAGCGTGAAGCTTTACGTCAATGGCGCTCTCGCGGCACAGGCACCCTGCACCGGCCCTTCCGGCTCCTCGCGAATGGCCATTGGCCGCAATCCCTATGACCATACCTCCATCTTTACCGGCCTCGTTGACGATGTGCGCATCACGGCAAGTGCCCTGACGCCGGACGAGTTTGGACCGGTGACACCCGGCAAAGCACAGCCGGCCGACCCCGTTCTCAACCGATGACAGTTCTGTGAAACACACCATCACACTCATCGCCCTGCTGCTGGCGCCGCTGGCCGCGCTGCACGCCGCCGAACCACCCAGCGCGGCGCTGTCCGACGTCCGTTCATGGCGGACGGCGACTTATGATGAGGCGTTCTTTCAAGGCCGCTCCGTGTGCGGCGAGAAGGCCCTGACGTTCTGGATGCAGAGCGTCGCGTGGCGCAGCGATCCCGAACGCAAGCAGGATAAGGCCACGCAGTTCGAGCGCCTCCTCACTGGCGACGCGCAGCAAGTTGCCAAGGTCAACAAGGAGATTCAGGACGCGTGCCGCCGCGTGCTCGCCGACGTGGACGCGTGGCGCAAGAAGAACCCGCACAGCCGAACCCCATCGTTCTGGATCATCATGGCGTTGCGTGCGCCCGACAAGCTGACGGCGGAAACGCACGCGGTCATCCGCGAGACGTTGAAGGCGCTGGACCTCGGCGGCAAAGAATGCGGCTACATCGGCTGGATGCGCGTCAACGGCTCCAACGGCGCGAACGTCCACGGTTATCTCACACCGCTGGTGCTCGCGCCGGCGCTCATTGACGACCCGAAAGTCCGCGCCGCCGGCGAGCAGGCGTTGCTGGCCGAACTGACCCACATGAACCGCACCGGCGACATGAGCGAGTTCAACCTGCTGGAGAGCCATTGGAACGGCACGGCGAGTTGGGAAGTGCTCACGCGCTACATCCCCGACCCGCAGTTGCGCCGCATGGCCCGTCTGATTCGCGAGCGGCTTTGGATCCACCGTTTCCTCACCTGGTCGCCCGCTGTCGAACGGAATACCGGCCCTGGCAGCCGCATGGCGCCAAGTGAGTGGCTCGGTTGCGACAACGAGCGCGCGCTGTTCGCGACTGGCCTCACGCGGCCGATCTGGGTCAACTTCTTCTTTGCTTGGGACGGCTGGGACTCGCGCGCATTCCGTATCGGCTGGCCGCTTGCGCAAACCGAGGCATTCGTGCCCGATTTGCCGTCGTATTTGCACGACCTCGCATGGCACAAATCGCTGCCAAACGAGTTGCAGTGCCGGGTTGAGCTCCGCCCCGAAGAAGCTTATCGGAACAATTTCAAACTGGAAGGCATCGATCAGCCGACGGGGAAGCAACGGACGAAATACGTCAACTACCAGGGGCGCGGTTACACGCTCGGTTCGACGACGTGGTCGTGGGTGGTCGCCACGTGTGTGGTCAACGCCTCCGCCTGGTGGAACAACAGCCGCAATCCGCGCGCGCCACTCGGCAGTCCGGAGCGGTTCTGCGTCCTCTACCCGCACTACGTCATCAATGGCATGAGTTTCCTGGACAAAGGTGACATCTATTACGAGGAAGACGGCGGGAAGCCGTTGGCGGATCACAAAGGAGGTCCCCGAGGGCCGTGGATGCGCGAGTTCGTCGAGTTCGGTCGCGTGGGCACCTTGCAGGATCGCAACACGCTGCTGATGACGTATGCCGGCAGACCCGGGATGCACCAGGCGCGATTCGTCAAAGACAAAGTCCAGCGCGCCAGCGCCGCGATGTTCCTGTTCCGCTGGACCGACGGCACCGACGGCCTCTTCGTGAACCGCGAGCCGGTGCGCAGCCTGCCGCGCGAGCTGGCGCCGGGCGACTGGTGGTTCATCGAGGACGGCGACGTCTATGCCGCCATCCGCCCGCTGGAAGCCACGCGGCTGCGCGGGGGCAAAACGATGTTGGAGAAACGCACCCGTCACGTCGTGCTCTACCAGGACAATGTCGCCGCCGAGAACATCTCCGGCATCGACGACGCCGACTGGATCAAGGCGCGCAACGGGTTCGTGGTGGAAATGGGAGACAAGGCCGAGTTCGGCTCGTTCGCCGCGTTTCAGGGCAAGATCCTCGCCGGCAAAGTCACCGCCGACGAAGCCGACGGCTTCACGCGCCACATCGCCTACGAGCGCGACGACCGCCGCCTCGACGTGCGCTGGCACGCCTACACCGAGGAATATGCCACTCGCAAGATCAACGGTCGCGACGATCCTTGGACGCAGTTTGCGCAGTCGCCCGAGTTTGCCGTCAGCGACAGCGGCCAGCTTGCCGTGGAAGACGCGAAACTCTCCACCACACCCGGCAAGACCACCTGGCTGCTCTCCTGTGCGCCTTCACGCACGTGGGTCGCCTACCAACCCAACGCCGATGCCGCGCTCCCCCTGACGCTCGACTGCCCCGCCGGTCGCGTGACCTGCGAGCGTCTTCCCCTCGGCAAACTCGTCATCGCCACTCAACCCGACGGCAGTCTCCGTCTCGACGCCGATGCCGAAAGCGCCGAAATAACGGTCAACACGAAGGCCACCAAAGTCGAAGCCCGCATCAATGGCAAACCCATGCAAGCCACCCATGCCGAGAACGGCCAATGGACCATTTGCAGCCTGGAGATCACCCCGTGAAACGCACCCTCACCCTCCTCACCGCCGTGCTGCTCGCGCCGCTGGCAGCGCTGCATGGCGCCGATGCACCAAGCAAACCGAACATCCTCCTGATCTACTCGGACGACCACGGCTGGGCCGATCTGGGCATCCAGGGCGTGGACAAGGACATCCGCACGCCGCACCTGGATCAGTTGGCGAAGGATGGTGTGAGATTCACTCGCGGGTATGTTTCGGCGCCGCAGTGCGTGCCGTCGCGTTGCGGTGTGATCACGGGTCGGTATCAGCAGCGATTCGGAGTGGAGGACAACAGCAAGGGGCCGCTGCCCTTGAGCGAGCAGACCATCGCAGAGCTTTTGCAGCCCGCCGGATACCTCAGTGGCTGGGTGGGGAAGAGCCACCTCGACGTGGGCGGAGAGAAGGGCGCGAGCAAGGGTTCGAGACTCCTGCCCGATCACATGCCGCACCGTCAAGGCTTCGCGGAGTACTTCCGGGGAGAACTGCGGCAGTATTACGCCTCGCACGACTTGCAGGGGCAGCCCTTCGCTGACGCGCCGCATCTGGTGACGGACAACCGCTTTCGTGTCGTGGTGCAGACGGAGGCGGCGCTTTCGTTTCTCAATCGCCGCGCCGCCAAACCGGAGCAGCCGTGGTTTCTCTATCTCGCGTGGTATGCGCCGCATGTGCCGTTGGAGTCGCCTGAGCCGTGGTTCAGCAAGACGCCGGAAAACCTCCCGCTGAAACGCCGCCAGGCCCTCGCGATGATCGCCGCCATGGATGACGGCCTCGGACACATCCGCGCCAGGCTCAAGCGAATGGGCCAGGAGCAGAACACGCTGATCTTCTTCATCGGCGACAACGGCGCTCCGTTGGGTGACGCGTGGGACGGCTCCATCAACCTCCCGATGATCGGTCAGAAGGGCATGCTTTCCGAAGGCGGCATCCGCACGCCGTTTGTCGCCGCCTGGCCGGGCCGGTGGCCGGCGGGAGCAACGTATGATCAGCCGGTGATCAATCTCGACGTCGCCGCCACGGCGGTGGCCGCTGCGGGACTGCCACGCGATCCGAAACTCGACGGCGTGAATCTCACGCCGTTCGTTACCGGCGAGAACACGTCCGCGCCGCACGAACGGCTGTTCTGGCGCTGGGGTTCGCAGGCCGCCGTGCTGGAGATGCCCTACAAGCTCATCAAGCTCGGCAGCCGGCAGCCGCTGCTCTTTGACCTCACCAAGCCCGAAGGCGAGAACCTGGAGCGCAACCTGGCCGCGCAGCGCCCCGAGATCGTCTCGCGTCTGGAGCAGCGACTGCGGGCGTGGGCCGCGGAACTTCAGCCGCCCGGACTCAGCGAGGACGCCTCCGCATTCAGCCGCCGCCACGAGGGTCTGTTTGCCGAGCATCGCATCACGGCGGCGACACCAGCCGCGCGAACTCGTCCCGAACCCGCCGACGGCTCCGTTCAAGGCTGGATCGCGCGCAACGGCAAGCTCGCGGTGAGCGACGGTGCGCTGGTGTTGTCGCCCGATGCCGACCTGCCGAAGAACGCGCGGCCCTTCGTCACCCACTCGGATCTCGATCTGGCCAGCCCCGTGACCGTGACCTTGCGTGTCCGGGCAAAAGAGGCGGGACAAGGACCCGCCAGCATCACCTGGCGCACGAAGCAAGAGAGCTTCGCCGCACACCAATCCGCCGCCTTCGACTGGCGCGCAGGCGTTGAGTGGCAAGAGGTCCGCGTGCCACTGCCCGAGAAGTCCCGCATCATCCACATTCGTATCACCCCACCGAAGGGCGCGACCGGCATCGCAATCCAATCCATTGAACTCCAGGGCAGCAGCGATGCTTCCCGAGTTTTCCGCTTCGACTGGAAACAATAAGACCAATGAAACACCTCGTCACCCTGCTCTCGTTCATCACCGCGCTCGGGCCGCTGTCTGCGCTGCACGCCGCTGATGCGCCGAAGCCACGAGCCAACATCGTCTTCATCCTCGTCGATGACATGCCCTACGCGGGGCCGAGCGTGACGGGCAACGCGCTGTTGCAGCCGCCCATGCTGCCCCGGGAAGTCTAGCAGATCGCGCCGACATCCATGGAGAAGCCGTGTTTTCCTGGGTTTTCCGTACTTGACTCGTTCCAGAGTCGGCGCGAAGATGCTCTTCGCGGTGGAGCCTGTAATGCCGCCGGAACCGCCACCATGACTAATTGCGACCGCGCTGCGCTGGAGGCAGACTTCGATGGTTCGGCAGCCGGGGGACGCAATGCGATTCGACGTTGATCGTGGCCATCTCACGGTGATATGGTGCGACCGCTGCCGCAGAGCGGTCAACTTGAATGATGAACGCGATCACTTCCACATCGAACAGTGCGGCGGATGCGGAAAGCACGAACCTATTGATACGGATTGGGGATGGTGCAAGAATCACGAATCCGTCTATTGTGGTCGCCTCATGTTTGAGCACGATACTTGTTCGAAGTTCGTCGAAGGTAAATGGAGGTAGTCGCCGAACAAGGCGCTGCAGCAGACGGCGGCGGCGCTCTTGCATCAGAGAGTTTCACGGCTCAGTAGCGGCCACCGCTGCTGAGCTCGGGACGTTCGCTGAGACAAATGGAACTGCAGAAGAGACATCTGACAGGACTCGAGTACTTGGGGACGATTACATCGCTCTTGCAGAGCATCAGGTTGGAGGACCGTTTCACCGGTCTCTATGAGGCGGCGGATCTGCAATGGTGGTGGCGCGAGGACGACGCGTCCAACCCGGACAGGCAGGTGTTCTGGTGTGATGGAGAAATGCCTGTGGCGGCGCTGCTGCTCTATGATGACCGCAAAGGATGGAACTGTGATTTCCTTCGCCTGCCATCCCTGCCAACGGCAGTCGCTGGTCAACTGGTGGCGGAAGTCCTCAGAATGTTATCCCGTGTGCCCACGCCGGCAACGATGACTGTGCGAGAGGACGACAGCGTTCTTCGAGAGGCTCTCGACGCCAATGGCTGGCACAACTCTGGTGAGGCCACCATTCAGACATGGCTGGCTGCCGCCCCCTCGGCAGCAACCATGCTTCCAGTGGGATTCCGGTTCGAAGCCAGAGCGGAATCATCGGGTCGACCGCATCCCATGGCAAACCGCAATGGGAACCCTGCGGACGTGGAGAAGCGACTCTCCGAGTGCTCGCTGTACCGTCCGGATCTCGACTACGCAATCGTGCACTCTTCTGGCGAGGTGGCGGCCTATGCGCTGTTCTGGTTGGATCCCACAACCCGGGTTGGTCTGATCGAGCCCATGCGAACCGAAGACAAGTATCAGCGCAAAGGGCTTGGTGCAGCATTGGTTTGTGAGGGGACCAGGTGCCTTCGTGGGCGCGGAGCCGAAACCATCAAGGTCAGCTACAAGGAGGGAAACGAAGCCGCTCGCAGGCTGTATCACCGGTGTGGTTTCCGCGATCTGTCTCGGAAGATGGTGTATCAGAAAGGGGGCAGCGACCAAGGCGCTGCAGCGGACGCAGACAAGCCGCGCCGCTGAGCGTTGGCGTTCGCAGCTCGCCGCGGGCGTCCCCTCCTCCGCGCGCACAAACCGCTGACCACCGTCCTGAAATCCCTCCTCCGTTTCCGGCATTCCCCTGGACAGTTGGCGTCTGGGCCGGGCCGCGGTCCGCGATGGCCATTTCAGAGACTATTGGGTGTCAGCAAAGAAATGCCGTCGCTGTCCCGGCCGTTACCCTTAAGAGCCGGCCTCCCGATGGTCGGCCTCACGGCATTACTTGCCCGAGACGCAATAGATCGCCGGTTTACGACACACGCCCTCGCGGGTGGCCTTTGCCGCGCAACCCAGCCTACAGTCTGGTGAGAAATCCGGGCTAGCTCAGTGCCTTGACGGCCGCGGCGAGCTTGGCCTCGTAGGTCTCCTGGCACTTGTTCACCAGCCGGCAGGCCACGCAGACTTCTTCGGCAAAGACCTTTCGGGTGACCTTGGCCTGGATCAGGCGATAGAGTTGGGCGGCCTGGCGCGACTCGCCCGGCTTGAGTCCCAGCACGCGGATCGCGTTCGTATCCGAAGTCAGCGAATTGGCGTTGTCGTCGGGATGCTTGTCCAAGCTCTTCTTGCACAAGGCCTTCGCGTGATCCCACCACTGGCAAGGCGCGCAGATATCGTCCTCGCCGATCACGACTTGGATGGGCAGCTTGGGATTGGCGCGGATCTGCCGGGCCACGGGGCCAAGCGTTTTGTGCTTGGACTCGCCGGTGCCCAGCGCGTCGAGCATGTCGAACAGGTGGTGGCCGCGAATGGTGTAGCGATCCTTGGCCGGCTCGGCAGCCGGCGAAGCCTCCTGAGCGCCGGCCGCGGAGCCAAGGTCGAGGGTGACGAAGACCGCCGCTCCGGCCAGGGTCGAAGAGGTCTTGAGGAACTCACGCCGGGTGGGACACGGCAGCCAACACGGAGAGGCTTTGGAGGTCATGGAAACACTCCTGTCTGTCAGGTTCCCCAGTCGCGCGCGTAGCGGAAGTCGCGATCCATGGTGCGGTGGGAGAGCTTGGCGATCACCGGCATGCGGCGCTTGTAGTGATTGCGGCGGACCATGTCGGCCACGCGCGTGACAAAGTCGGCCGAGAAGCCGGCCGCGATCAACTCTTGCCGGCGCCAGCGCCGGTCGACCATGAGGTACAACAGGCGGTCGACTTCGGCATAGCTGAAGCCCAACTCACCCTCATCCGTCTGGCCGACCCACAGATCGCCGGTGGGCGTCTTCTTGAGGATCGATTCGGGCACGCCCAGATGGGCGGCCAACTGGTAGAGCTGCGTCTTGTACAAGTCGCCGACGGGATTGATGGCCGAGGCCATGTCGCCGAACTGCGTGCCGTAGCCCAGCAGCAATTCGCTCTTGTTGCTCGTGCCCAACACCAGTCCGCCGAAGGCGGCGCTCTGGTCGTAGAGGATCGTCATGCGTTCGCGCGCACACTTGTTGGCCAGGCGCAGCTTGGCGGCGTCGGGAAAGCGCGCGTAGTAGGCGTCGATCTGGTCGGTGATGGGGACATCCAGCGAGCGCACGCCGAGTTGCCGGATGACCTCCTGGCTGTCGCGGCGCGTGGCATCGCTGGAGGTCTTGTAGGGCATGGTCACGGCGAGGACGTTGTCGGGGCCCAGGGCGCGCGCGCCGAGGTACACCACGACGCTGGAATCGATTCCGCCCGACACGCCGACCACGGCGCGCTGGAATCCGGCCCGCTGGATCTCTTTGCCGATGAAGCGGCAGAGGATTTCGGTGACCAGGCTGGCATTGACTTCCAGATGCGCGGGTTGATTCATGGCTGCGGCCCCGAGTCGTATTGCCGGCGTTTGATTCGGTTGAGTTCTTCGATGGTCAACAGCAGTCGCTCGTCGCGCGCCAGGGGGGCCACGAGGCGTTGACGGCGGAGCTCGCCGGGGTCGAGTTCGGCCAGGGGCAGGGCCTGGTCGAACAGCGGGGCCTGGCAGAGGGTCTGGCCATCGGGGCCCACGGCGGTGCTGCCGCCCCAGAAGCACAGCCCGTCCTCGAACCCGACCCGATTGACCAGCACCACCACCGCGCCCAACAACTGGGCGTAGGCGCGCGTGAGATGGTCGTAGGTTTCGGCGACACGGATCTTGGGGCCCTCGACGCCGCGCGCGGGCGAGTTGGCCACACAGACCAGGAGGTCGACCTCTTCGGCCTGCATGATGGACGCCGCCGAGAGGTGCCAGAAATCCTCGCAGATCAAGATCCCCACGCGCCCGAAGCGCGCGGTCTGGAAGGCGCGAATGCGATTGCCGGCCGCGAAGTAGCGTTGCTCGTCGAAGAGGCCATAGGTGGGCAAGTAGACCTTGCGATGGACGTGGGCGACGTGCCCGCCTTCGCCGTAGAAGGCCGAGTTGTAGTAGCGGTGGCGCGAGGATTCTTCGACGAAGCCGGCGATCACGGCCATGGGGCCGGCGGCCTCCAAGAGGCGCGCGATTTCGGGTGCCGAGGAGGGCAAGGCCAGGTCGGGCACCATATCGCGGACGAAGTAGCCGGTCAGCGACAGTTCGGGGAAGACGATCATGTCGGCCCCGGCCTGGCGGGCCTGGGTGATCTGCTCCAGGTGCAGGGCCAGGTTGCGATCGGGATGGCCCAGCCAGGGCGCCACCTGGGCCAGGGCGATGCGCAGGGCGCGTGGGGAGGGCGCGGCGTGCGCGTGCGTGGCGGAAGGTCCGCTCATAATGCTCCTTGGGAGTTCAGGGGGAGTCCCTGCGATCGTGAGCGATCAGACACCCTTCTTCAACATGAATTGTATGGCCTGCAGCAAATCGCGCTGGGTGGTGCGTGAGTACTCCACGTCGAACCAGAGGATCTTTCCATCCTGGTCCAGCAGATAGGTGCGAGGCAGTTTCTCCGTGGCGACCTTGGCGAAATAGGCCCCGTCGGCGTCGGCCAGGATGGGAAAAGCGGCGCGGGCCTTGTGGGCCATGGCCTGGGCCGGTTCGGTCTGATCGCCGCGGTGCACAGCCACCACGGCCACGCCCTGGGAAGCCAAGGCCTGGGCGACGTCGACCTGCAGGTCTTCCAGGCCGTTGAGCGATCGCGGGTCCTGGCTGGTCCAGAAGAAGAGCACGGTCAGCGACTTGCCCAACAGGGAGCGCAGGCGGTGCTTCTGGCCATCCAGTCTGGGCAATTCGGCGTCGGGGATGGCATCGTCCACTTTGACCAGGCACGTCTGCAGCAGTTCCTGGCTGAGGGCGACCTTGGGCAGTTCTGCGAGTGGCTGAGGTTTGGCGGGCTCGACCTTTTCGGCCGGCTTGGCCACGGGCTGGGCGGCGGGCTTCTCGGCCGGCTTGTCCTGGGCGGCCGGCGCGGGGGTGGAGGCCGCGGCGGGCGACGGCTTCTCGGCAACGCGTTTGTCGGTTTGCGGGCTGCAGCCGAAGCTGCCGGCAAACAGCGCGACCAGGACCCACATCAACCACGTCCCACGATGTCCCTGCATGGCTCGCCTCCTTGTTCGGAGCGGTCGACTATCGTTCGTTCTTGATGCCCAGATCACGAAGTTGGCGCGGGTCGACTTCGCCGGGGGCGCCGGTCATCATGTCGGTCGCGCGTTGGGTCTTGGGAAAGGCGATCGTGTCGCGGATGCTGTCCAGTCCGGCGAAGAGCATGACCAGGCGGTCGATGCCCAGCGCGATGCCTCCGTGCGGAGGGGCGCCGTATTGCAGGGCATCCAGCAAGAACCCGAACCGCTCCTTGGCCTTCTGCTCATCGATGCCCAGCAGTTGGAAGACCTGTTGTTGAAGCTGCTGGTCGTGGATACGGATGGTGCCGCCGCCGACTTCGTAGCCGTTCAGCACGAGGTCGTAGGCCTGGGCGCGGCACTTGCCGGGCTCGTTGGCCAGCAGGGAGAGGTCTTGAATGCGGGGCGAGGTGAAGGGGTGGTGCATGGCGGCCCAGCCCTTTTCCTCCTCGTCGTAGGCGAACATGGGGAACTCCACGACCCAGGAGAAGTGCATCTGCTTGGGATCGTAAAGCTTGAGTTCGGCCGCCAGGCGTTTGCGCAGGCCGTAGAGGGCTTTGCACGTGACTTCGAACTTGTCGGCCACGAACAGCAGCAGGTCGCCGGGCTCGGCCTGCATGCGTTGAGCGATCTTCTCCAACATCTCCGGCGTGAAGCGTTTGGCGATCGAACTGGCCAGCTTGCCGCCTTCCTCGACCTTGAGCCAAGCCAAGCCCTTGGCCCCAAAGTCATGGCCGATGAACTGGGCCAATTCGTCGATGGCCTTGATCGAGTAGCGCGCGGCAGCCCCCTTGGCGTTGATCCCTCGGACGCGACCGCCAGAGGTTGCCACATCGTGGAAGACGCGGAACTCGGTCTGGGCCGCCAGATCGGTGATGTCGATCAGTTCCATACCGAACCGCAGGTCCGGCGCGTCGTGGCCAAACCGCTCCATGGCCTCGTCGTAGGTCATGCGCGGCAAGGGGACCTGCAGGTCCATTCCCAACACGTCCTTGGCCAGGCGGACCATCAGCCCTTCGATCATGCCCATGATGTCGTCGGCCCGGATGAAGGACATTTCCACGTCCAACTGGGTGAACTCGGGCTGGCGGTCGGCGCGGAGGTCCTCGTCGCGGAAGCAGCGCGCGACCTGCACGTAGCGGTCGTAACCGGCGACCATCAAGATCTGCTTGTAGAGCTGGGGAGACTGGGGCAGAGCATAGTAGCTGCCGCGCTGCACGCGGCTGGGAACCAGATAGTCGCGCGCGCCTTCCGGCGTGCTGCGTCCGAGCATCGGGGTTTCGACCTCGATGAAGCGTTGCTCGTCGAAGTAGTCGCGCATGATCTTGATCATGCGGTGCCGGAGGAGCATGGTCTGTTGCATCTCGGGGCGGCGGAGGTCGATGTAGCGGTACTTCAAACGCAGATCCTCGCCAGGCAGTTCCATGCCCGTGGGCTGGAAGGGAGGCGTGAGACTGCGATTGAGGATTTCGACCTTCTCGATCCGGACTTCCACCTCGCCCGTGGCAAGCTTGGGATTGGCGGTGCCTTCGGGCCGCGGCGCGACCTTGCCCATGACCTGAACCACGAACTCCGGACGCAGGGCACGGCCGGTAGCCACGTTTTCCGGACCACTCTCGGGTCCGAAGACGACCTGGGTCTTGCCATACCGGTCGCGGAGGTCCACGAACAGAACCCCCCCCATGTCGCGGTAGGTATCAACCCAGCCGCAAAGCGTCACCTTCTGGCCGATGTCCTTCTTGGATAGCTCGCCGCACGTGTGGGTCCGAAGCACGTTCTTGCTCCCAGGTTATTCGCCCTTGCGGGGCGTGTATGCCGGTGCCGCCTCCAGACGCAAGTGCAGAGGCGGGCACAACAAATTCTTAGAGCCGGTCCCATAACCTGTCGGCAACTCAGTTCTGCCGGGCCGCCCGACGCGGCGGGGTGGTTCTGGGATAGGTTCTTATTCTAGAGAGACAGCGACACGGCGCAAAGGATGACCCATTTGCGGAAGAAACGGAGAGAATCGGGGACAATCCCGCCACGGCCCGGACATTGCCCCAGGGCGGAGGCCCATGGCTCCCGGTCAACGGGTGGTGGCGATCGATACAGCTACCTCGCAAGATGGGGTCGCGTCGGACAGGGGGACGAACTGGCATTCGGTCAGGCTGCGGAACCAGGTAGCTTGCCGTTTGGCCAACTGGCGCGTGTGCTGTTTGACCCGCTCCACGGTGGTGGGCAGGTCGGCAGCGCCGTCCAGGTGCTGGAGGACTTCGCGATAGCCGACTGCCTGAGAGGCCGTGCGGCTGAGGGGTTTGGGAAGTTGGGTCAGACGGCGGACCTCGTCGAGCAGGCCCTGGGCAAACATGGCCTCCACGCGTTGGTCGATCCGCTGGTGAATCGCGGGCCGAGGCCAATCGAGCACGAAGACGCGACAGGATTCGGCCAGGCGTCCGAGTTGGAACTGCCTTTGCAGCCGGCTGATGGGTTGTCCGGTCAGGGCGTGGACTTCCAGGGCGCGCAACAGTCGGCGCGTATCGTTGGGGTGCAGGCGTGCCGCAGTTTCGGGATCGACCTGCGTTAAGCGCGCGTGCAGGCCCGCCGGGCCCTGGGTGCGAGCGACTTCGGCCAGCGTGTTGCGCAGGGTCCAGTCGGCGGGCGGCCCGTCGAAGATTCCGCGCAACAAGCCTTTGAGATACAAGGGAGTCCCGCCGACGAACAACACCTTGCGTCCACGAGTGCGGATCTCGGCCACGCACTGCAGAGCCGACTCCAAGTACTGGGCCAGACTGTACTCTTCCCACGGTTCGATCACGTCGATCAGGTGGTGCGGCACGGCGGCCCGTTGCTGGGCACTCGGCTTGGCCGTGCCGATATCCATGCCGCGATAGAGGGCCATGGAGTCCATGGAGACGATTTCGGCGTTCAAACGGTGAGCCAATGCCAGGCCGACCTCCGTCTTGCCCGCGGCCGTGGCCCCGGTCAGGAACCAGCAATCGTCGCTGCCCGCCAAATCAGGGGGGCAAGCCGATTCGGTGGAAGCGGAAGGCTGCCGTGGTTGGGGCAGGTGTTGGATGTCGTGGGTGGCTCCATCGTCCGAGTTGGTCATGCCTAGATCTTAGAGCCGGCCCTTGAGCCTGTCGACAACACAACCCCGCTGGGTGTGACCAGATTCGCAACCTGGGAAGCGGCGAGGCGTGGGCGTCACGAGTTGCGGGTCCCCTCACCCCCGGGCCCCTCTCCCGCAAGCGGGCGAGGGGAGGGACCTGGGGCCGACCGATGCCGGGCTCGATGCTCCCTGTGCCGCAAGCGGGCGAGGGGAGGACCTGAGGGCATGGCGTTCCTTGGCGGAGAATCCGGCGGGCAAATGCCCCTGCAGCGCCCTTCCCAAAACGAGCGGGGCGCGCCACAATGCAGCCGGAGGGCGGCCGGCACTGGGGTGTGGCAAGCGATCCTGGCAGGGGTACAACCGGCCTCCCGAGGGTCGGCCTTACGGCATTCCTTATCTCCGACACGATGGGGATTGGCTCTCCGTGCGACTCGTCCCAAATGAGCACAGCGAGGTACGTATGCAACGTCATCAAGGCTTCACGTTGGTGGAAATGCTGGTGGTCATCGCGATCATGGGGATCCTGATCTCCATGACCGTGCCAGCGGTGAGTTACGTGCGCGAGATCGCGCGCAAGACTTCGTGCTCGAACAACATTTCCAACCTGCTCAAGGCCGTCCAGATGTACGAGTCGCTGGTCCGGACCTATCCGCCAGGGCGGGTGGGCTGCGACTGCGGGGACTCTATCAGCTACCGAAAGTGCAAGAGTACGGGCACCACTACATTGAGCGGCTATCACCGCACGGGCAGCAGCGGGTTCTTGATGCTCTTGCCGCAATTGGATGAGAGGCAGTTGTACGACTCGTTCAACCGCTTTCGGAACGGGGCGGTGTTTCCGGCCGGCGATGACCACCCGCCGGATGGCAGCACGTGCGCCGACTCGGAAACGAGCGGTTGGCGTGCCGGGATCACGGGCGGAAACGAAACGCTTCTGACTCGGCCCAAGGTGTTTGTGTGCCCTAGTTCGCGGGACGAAGAGACGTTTGAGGAGGCGGCCACGAGTTGCTATGCGTTCTGCATGGGGACCCTTGGACCATCTTATCCCGATCCCGACAAGGCCCGGTATTACAACAGCGGCGTGTTCATGTTCCATCGGGCTTTGGGCTCGCGGGACGTGGTCGACGGTCTGGCCAACACGATTTTCATCGGCGAAGTGACCGACTCGCACACCTCGCGTGGCCGGAACCGCTGGATGATCGGTTCCCTGTTCCTGGACTCGCTGCGCACGACAGAGTACGTGGAATGGCATCGCGGGGTTGTGACCTCGATCGAGAACGAGCAGGAGGTGAAGAAGGACGACAAGACCTACGGAACCTTCGCCAGCCCGCACAACAATGGCATCAATTTCGGCTTCGGCGATGGTCGGGTGGTATTCCTGACCGACGACGTCGAGGTATCGCTGCTGAACAACCTGTCGACGCGCGACGCCAACGCCTTTGCCGCTTTCAGCAACAATCGGGTCTATCGGGAAGTCCACAATCTGCCGTTCTGACCGGTGCGGTGGGCTGCGGACCGAAAGGGCCGGGCTGCGCAAGGACGCGAGGAAGGAAGCCATGGCGCGAAGGAACTGGCCGCTGCGAGCAACGGCAGGGACGGTTCTGCTGAGCGTCTGTCTGTGGACGGCGACAAGCACGGGGCAATCCACTCCGGAGCCGCCGCGAGCTTCCGGCTATGCAAGTGATGCCCGGGGCCCCAGTTCGCCGTCTTTGGTTGTCGCCGCGGCGCAGTCGCAGCAGGCGGCTGGGGGCGCGAGCGGCAAGACGTCGGCCGGCGCGGCGACGGCCTTGGAGGGCCACACACAAGAGCTCACCTCGCTGCTGCAGGACCTGAATGTCCCCGCGTTGTGGCGAAACAACGGGTGGGGCGTGTGGGCGGCCATGTTGCTGGCGGTGTTTCTGGCGGTCAGCGCGGGCAAGGTGTGTACGGTCGTGCTGGCGCGGCTTGGGGCGCGCTTTCAGAAACGTGGGTGGCATGGCCTGGCCCACGCGGTTATGGACCCGATCGGGCCCGCCAACCTGGCGGTGTTGATTTTCGGGGTGACGGCCGGGCTGACGGGCGTGGAGATGAGTCCCGCTCTGCGCGGGCTGTTGCACAAGAGCGCGCTGTTGTGCTATTCGATCGCCGTCTTCTGGTATCTGTACAATCTGGCCGATCTGGTGGATTTGGCTTTTCGGCGGTTGCAGGGGCAGAAGGAATCGTTGCTGGAGAGGCAACTCGCGCCGCTGGTGCGGAAGAGCCTGCGGAGCTTCTTGCTGGTCCTGGCGGCCCTGTTTGTCGCTGACACGGTATTCGACCAGGACATCGGAGCGTGGTTGGCGGGACTGGGGATCGCCGGCCTGGCCATCTCGCTGGCGGCGCAGGACTCGCTGAAGAACCTCTTCGGGTCGATCACGATCCTGCTGGACCGTCCATTCCAGATCGGCGACCAGATCGTGTTTGGCGGGAGCGAAGGGGTGATCGAGGAGATCGGGCTGCGCTCGACCAAGATGCGGACCACGGCAGGCCACGTGGTGACGATTCCCAATTCCAAGATCGTCAACGATCCGGTGGAGAACATCTCGCGGCGGCCCTACATCCGCCGGGCGATGACTATCAGCCTCAAGGGAGACCTGCCGCGCGCCACGCTCGACAAGGCGGTGTGGCTGCTGCGTTCGCTGCTGGCCGAACCGGGACTTCGCGAACCGATCCATCCGTTGGTCCACGGCGTGGACTTTCCACCACGCGTGTTCCTGAGCCAGGTGACGGCCGCGAACGCCACGATCGAGGTCACCTACTGGTACGCACCGCCCCTGTATTGGGAATATGTGGCCCACGCCCAAAAGGTCAACTTCCGCATTCTGGAGAGTTTTGAGAAGGCGGGGATTGCCTTCAGTTTCGGCCATCCTTCGGCAAACGCCGGCGGCGATGCGACGGCCAAGTCTGAGGGGCCGAAATAGGCGCGGCGCGTGCTGCAGGATCGGCCTGCCGGCGCTGGGATGCGCCATGCCGAGAGCGGCCGCGAAGCGCGCAGGGGCGCGCCCACAAGACCGCTGAGACGCAATTCCAGGCAGAGCTGAGGTCTCCGCACGTTCTGGCGACTGCACTCAGGCTTGCGCGGTTTGCAGTTCGACCCTGGGCGCGGTCTTCTGCGGCAGGCAGGACACAATTCGCACCAATTCCACGGCCGACTGGACCCCCATCTTCTCCAGGACGGTGGCCCGAATGCGATCGACCGTGCGTTGACTCACGCCCAGGTCGCGGGCGATGATCTTGTTGGGCGTGCCGGACGTAATGAGTTCGGCGGTACGGCGTTCGCGCGGATCGAGCGTGGCGATTCGGTTGCGGTATTCGGCGGTCCGGAACTGTTCGGCCCGAGCCCGGCGATCCGCCTCCATCGCCCTGTGGATGACCTGCAGCAGTTCATCCGACTGATAGGGTTTTTCCAGGACGCTGAACACCCCCTGCTGCATGGCGCGGACGGCGATGGGCACGGTGAGGAAGGCGCTCACCAGGATCACCGGCAACGGTTCGCCTGAGCGGGAGACCCGCTCGTGCAATTGCAGCCCATCAATGCCCGGAAGACGCAGATCCGAGATCACGCACCCGGGCCGGCCGGGGATGTGGCGATCCAGGAACTCCTCACCAGAGGCATACAGTTCGGACTGCGTGCCGGTGGCGGTGGCCAGCGCGGCGATACTGTTTCGTGCGGAACTGTCATCGTCTACGACAAACAGGGTAGCCGGGAAACATTCCATGTGGCGGGTCTCAGGACAACGACGAAAAAGCGACTTTGAAACGGATCGCGGATTGGGTCTTTCGCAATCGTTCAGCCAGACGGCACGACTGCGACATGCGTTCCTCCGGTACGATTCGCCTTTCGGACGGCTGGCGTTCCAACGACACGCGACTCAACGAATGACGGCAGGAATGTAGCGGTTGCCCGATGCTGATCCTGGGTGGCCGCGAAAGAGTCTCACCCCTCCGCCCCTCTCTGGGCACCGGTTCCAGTCCCGCGAGGCACCCACATACGTATCATCGCGGAATCCAACGATGAACTGAAAGGGAAGAAACCGAAAACAAATGCGGACCACCGCAAGTGAACCTCGCCGGGGTGCGCGCACCGGGCAAAACCAACCAGTCCCGCGCAGGCCAAGCTGGCGAGTGGCGAATGAACGTCAGAAGAACGGCGTGGCAACGCTCGTGAGGAGACTGGGGAAACGCAGCGTTGCGTCCGGCGAGCGGCCAGAGGGCAGGGAGCACGAATGTTGATGCCGGCGCAATGATCGCAGTTCCGGCCGGCTCACGCGGCCGCGGAACGCTTGTTGGCAATGCGTACCTCAATCGGCTTGTAAGCTACAGTACATAACCCTTCGGCATCACCAGCTACCACTCGCGAACGGTAGATAGACGCGTATTGGGATGCATTTCGGCGCGAGGCGGATCAGGCGGGCCTCGGGCCGCCGTCGTCGAGGAAGGGGGGCGTCTCATCCTCGGTCGAGACGAACGACAGCGGGCGGTTGGCTTCCAGCATCAGCCGCACCAGTTCGGGGACCGTGCGCGCGTGCATCTTGCTCAGCACATCGTGGCGGCGGTTCTCGACGGTCCGGAGGCTGACCTCCATCTCGGAGGCAATCGCCTTGTTGGGCCGCCCGGCGATCACCAAATCCAGCACCTTCCGCTCCAAGGGCGTGAGGCTGGCGAGTCGGGCACGGATTTCGCGTTGTCGCAAGTGGCGCGCGCGGAGCCGGGCTTCCTGGGCCAAGGCGGTGCGGATGGCGGTCCACAGTTCGTCATCGGCATAGGGTTTGTCCAAGAGGGTGATGGCCCCGGCCTTCATCGCACGAACGATCAGGGGGGTACGAGCGAACCCGGTGAGCATCACCACCGGCAGGAGCCGCTCCTGGCGCAAGAGGTGTTCCTGCAGTTCCAGGCCACTCATGCCCGGCATGCGGAGATCGGCCACCAGACAGCCCGGCTCGCCCCGGTATTCGCGAAGGAAGTCCTCGCCGGACTTGAACCCCAGGGCGCGACCTCCCATGGAGGAGACCAGGACGCACACGGAGTTACGAGCCTGCTCGTCATCATCGACGACAAACACGGTCACGTCAGGTTCCATGGCCTTCCCCTTCATACCACGGCAAGGTGAAATGGAACGCGGCACCTCCACGCTCGCTGGGGCAGGCCCACAAGCGGCCACCGTGCGCCTCGAGAATCGTCCGACTGATCGGCAGCCCCATGCCCAGCCCGTGCGACTTGGTGGTGACAAAGGGCTCGAAGAGTTGGACCTGGGTATCGGGCAGTCCGGGTCCGTTGTCCTCGACGATCAACTCCAGGCAAGCCGCGGAGGGAACGGCGCTGATCCACACGGTCTTCGAGTCGTTGTGCGTGTCGTGGAGGGCTTCGATCGCATTTCGCAACAGATTGACCAGCACTTGCTGAATCTGGAGGGGATCGATCTCGACGGCGCGCAGTTCCGGTCGGAAATCGGTGTTGACCGCGACCTCGTGCTGGCGGAACTCGAAACTGAGCAAGGCGATCGACTCTTGCACCAGGTCCTCGATGCGCATAGGCAGGCGCTGGGTCGATCCGCGGCGCACAAAGTTGCGCATCTTGCGTAGGACATCTCCGGTCAAGGCGGCCGAAGCGGCGATCTCGTGGTTCCAATCGCGGAGGCGGTCCAGGTCCGGTTCAGGCTTCTCCAGCAAGTGCTGGCAGGCCTTGGCGTAATTGAGGATGGAGTACAGCGGTTGGCTGACCTCGTGGACGATCTGGGCCACCATTTCGCCCAAGGTCGAGAGGCGCGCCACGTGCGCCAGTTGCGACTGCATCTGCTGCAGCTTCTCTTCGGCCACCTTGCCCTCGTGGATATCCTCGACGATCCCCAACGAGAACAGCGGATTCCGCTCCAAGACGGCGGCTGTCAACCGGACCCAGCGCGGGCTGCCATCCTTGCGCACCAAACGCACCTCGCGGTGCAGACGATCGGTGCGTCCCGCGGCCACGGCCTCCAGGTCGGGCAACTCGGTCTGATAGTCCTCGGGATGCGTGATGTCGGCGAGCGTCTTGCCCACGAGTTCCTCGCGGGAGTAGCCCAGCAGCTCGCACATCCGCGGATTGGCTTGTCGGATGCGGCGGCCCTCGCTGCCCAACGCCATGGCCAGCGGACTGGCGTCGAAGACGCGGCGAAAACGTTCTTCACTCTCGCGGAGCCGCTCCGCAGTCTGGTGCTGTCCGAGGGCCATCGCCAGACCCTCGGCCAAGCGCTCCAGCAGGCCGATGCGTTCCGACGTAAAACGGCCTGTGCGGTGGTCGTTCATCTGCAGCAGGCCGAGCGTTTCTCCCTGCGTGCGCAGGGGGACCAGGGCGACCGACTCATAGCCCTCGTTGATGCAGCGGTTGCGAATCCGCCCCTGGCACTGGAGGTTCGGTGCGGAGGCCAGCAATTCGGTGGTGGAATTGGTCCAGAAGCTGCCGTTGGCGGTGAAATAGGGCAGGGCCGGATCGAACCGGCCACGAATCACGTTTCCGCACATACACTCCAAGACTGGTCTGCCGTCGGCATCGCGAAGCAGTTGTCCGTCGCGATCGACCGCGCACAGACGGTTCTCGACCAGCACGTACTCCGCGGACAGATTCTCGGTCTGGAAGTAGGGGTAATCCTCCCCATCTTGCAGCCGAATCCCTACGGCATCGCAACGGGACCACTCGCGCAAGAGCAGGGCCGCCTCGCGCACCAGGCTGCGACAACTGCCGGGCGCGTTGACCAAGCGCAACATGCGGACAGTGATTTCGCGCTCCTCTTCGATGTCCAGAGACTCGACGGCGCTGGCGGAGACAGCAGGCGAGAGGTTCGGCTGCTCAATGACGACGGATCGCTCTGACAGCCTGTCGCGGCGTGGGGAAGACCCCTTGCGGGAGGCCGCAGGCGTGTGGCAACCTGGTGCGTGCGTCCGCAACTGGATGCGGAGTTGCTCTATCTCGCGGAGCAGATCGGCCTTCGTCTGCCCAGATCGTGCCATACCGGGGCCCTCTGCACGCCGCGGAGACGACCACCACCGGCTCGCCAGGGCTTGTGCGACGGACTTCACGGTTGACCGCCTCTGCTTACCACCCGTGTAGCCGACTCGCCACCACCCCTAGCGGCCACAGCCATCCGTAAGCCTAACCACACCGCCAGCCATCGTAAATAGCACTCCCCTCTTGGGTGATGCCGAATGCTGGTTATATATAAGCGGATCAGGCCGCACACCACCCCCTTGTATAGCACAAGCTGCCGCTACAACAGTGGAGCTGGGGTCGCCAGATGCCGTGGATATCGACAAAGCGTTGAAGGGCGCGAGTGGCGCGACCAGGATGCCGGCGAGGCGCACCCGAGGAGCCGCAGGTGACCGGACGCCAGGCAGGCTATCGGCAAGGCCAGCGCCGAACAGGGGGCACAGCAATGCGCGCGGATGATTGGTCGCATGGGCAGTCGGCGTCGATTTGCGCGAAGCGGCTGGCACGCCGGCAGGGAGATGGAAACGGTTTCCTTCCAGGACTTGTGGCGGTTGTGTGGCTGATGCTCGCCGCCAGCTTGAATGGCGCAGAGAACCTCGTTCCGGACGCCTCGTTTGAATCGGCCCTGCCGCCTTGTTGGGCGCAGCGTTCCGGCACCAGCTACTACGCCGACAAGCAGAAGGTGGCCGACGCTGCCGACGGGCAGATGGTCTTGGTCATCGAGGCCTGGGACCACAAGGGCAGCCGGGTGTTGGCGGCGCCGGTGGACCTGCCCGACGACGCGGCTGGCGGAATCGCGTGCAGCGGCACGGCACGCATACGCAGCTTTGGCCCGTTGCAAGGCGCGACGCTAGAAATGGCCCTCTTCGATGAGCCGGGCAGGAAACGCCTGGCGACGATCGGCCGGATGGGTCTGGACGGGAGTGGCCAGTGGCAAACGCTGAGGGGCGAGGGGATTCGGCTGGAACCGAAGGTGCGCAAGGTGCGTTTGGCCTTCGTGGTGTCTGGTCCGCAGGACGCGTCGCGAGTGGAAATCGACCTGGTGGGCCTGTTTGCCGGGCAGAATCCGGGATCGGTGACCGACAACAGCGATCTGACGATGCTCGAGGCGGAAGACCTGGCCGACGGCGTGGCCTGGAAAGTAGTCGAGCACTACACGTGCTGGTATCGGGGTTCGCCCAGCCGCATGAAAATGCTGGCCGGCTCCCAACCCTTGCGGCCCGAGCAGAACCGGCGGGCGACCTCTCGACTGACGATCCGCAAGCCGGGGCGGCACAAGTTGTGGGTGCGATTCCATAGCGGCGACCATGGAGGCGAGTTCCAGGTGACGATGCGCCAAGGGGGGGCAGACCGTCTTGGAACAGACCGTGCAAGCCAGCGACGCGGAATACGCGCGTTGGGCCTGGTCGTGGGAAGGGTACGAGGTGGACTTGCAGCCGGGCGAGACCGAATTGGCCCTGATCCGGCCGGCCAAAGGGGCCAGCGGCCACGCGCGCAGTTGGAGCGGACGCCGGAAGGCGCGCTGCGTGTCCGTCTGCCCTGGAATGTCTGCGATGCCGTGGTGCTGCGCAAGTCTTCCGCAACAGTTCCTACTGCGGGACCGCATCCATGACCAGGACCTCGAAGGGCTTCAGCGTGAAGGTGTGACTTTGGCCCACCGCCAGGCGAAGCGGCGCGACAGACGCATCCTGCTTCCAGGGGCTTTTGAGCGCATAGGCTTGGGCTGCTTTGGCCGGCAATTCGAAGGCCTGGCCGATGTCGAGGGCGAAGCTGGCCGGCTGATCCGACGGATTGCGCAGGGCAAGAATGCCCTTGCGTTGGCCCCAGGAAGCCCAGCCGTAGACCTCGGCCTTGACCGGGTCGCCGCCGATCCAGTGGGTGTCGGCCAGCACGTCGGCGTTGGCACGCGACCAATGGGCCGCTTCGGCCAGGACGTCCCAATAGGCGTCGGTCATGAGATCCGGGTCGATATGCAGTTCCTGCATGCAGGTGCCGGTGGCGAAGTAGGAGCGGATCTCGGCCACGATGTCGGCCGGCTGCAGGCTGACGCCCGGGTTTTTCGGATCGTAGGGATTCTTGAAGGCCATTTTGTGGATCATGATGCCGTGGAGCATCAGGGAACTGATCGGGCACAGGGGGCCACGCAAGTACGTGGAATGATAGGTGGCGTTGTCGCGATAGGTGAGCCATTGCTGACGATCGGAGCCGGCGCCGATGAAACCGGCATCGCTCTCCTGGCGCCAGATGGCATCGGCCCACAGCATCCAGAAGGGGGAGGGCCAGGTGCCGCTGGTCGGATTGAGGAATACGCCGGGCTTGGCGTGGCGCAAATCCTCGCAGAGCGTCAACAGGGCGTCGACGTCGCCGGGATAGTCGCCAGGGCCGGGGAGGCCTCCGCCCGTGGCGAAGCCGTCGAACTTGAAGTAGTTGACGCCGAAATCGCGGACCATGCCCAGGCAGGCCTGGCGAAAACGCGCGTAGTAGCGCGGGCCGGCCAGGGAAAGACCTTTCTTGGTGGTCTCGAAACCTTGGCGCAGCCCGGCCTCGACGCGCCGCGAGCGGCCCGAGTAGCCGCCCCAGGGCGAGAACCAGATGCCCGGGGAGGAGTGGTATTGCGCCGCGGCCTTTTGCACATTGGCCAGGCCCTGCGGGAATCCCTTGTGGAACTGCCAGACCAGCTCCGTGTCGTCCCAACCGTGATCGCAGACGAAGGAGTCGATGACTGCGCCGCGTTTTTCAATCATCTCGCGTCCGAACAGGGCGATCCGCTCCAGCCACGCCTTCTCCATGCCGGCGACGAACTGGTCGACTTCGTCCGGCGTGCCGAACCGCCGCAGTTGCCAGAAGCGCGCTCCGAGGGCATAGCCGCAGTTGTCGTGCAGGAATGTGTGGTAGGGCTGCGATCGCTCGCGCTCCAGGTAGTGCAGGAACCCACGCCGCAATTGGCCTTCGGGCACGGCGCCGATCACGCCCCCCAGGACGAACGGGTGGCCGGGCGTCAGGGACACCGCATAGGGATAGACACAGCGCACGAGGCTCGGCGAGCCGTCTCCGGGCTGCACCTGGTTCCGCGCCAGGGGATGCTCGCAGGCGGCGAACACGTTGCCGGCGCGCAGGGGCGAGCCGTCCACGCTGCCGACCACTTCCACCTTCGCGGCGGCCAGTTCCAGGGCCACGGGTTCGGCGGCCAATTCGCAGGGCTCACCGCGAATCGAAATCAGCACTTGCTGGCGCACGTAGTTGGCCCCGTCGCGGAGCACGGCGCGCCACAGCAGGTCCAGGCTCGCACCGTCCAGGCTCCAGCGGGCCGAGAGTTCCCAGCCGTCAAAGCGATCGCCAAGGCGCTGGGCGCCGGGCGCGGCCTGCAAACGCGTGAGCTGCGGGGGCGCCGCCAGCTTCAACGCGGATGCGGCCACGGCCTGCGGTTGCGGATGGGGCGAGCGGGCCAGGGCGAAGCGAAAACACTCGGTGGCGGAGAGATCCAGCGTCGCTCCGGACTGCTTGTCCACGAAACAGGCGGGTTTCAGACGCCCATCGGCCACGGTCCAGCGCATGGCGAGGATGTCGTTTTCGAGCGTGGCCGCCGCAGCCGCACAGGTGCCCGTGGCGGCACCCGGCGCGGGGCCTGGATAGTCCACGGCCAGCGCCAGTCGGCCAGCGGCCAGGCACGCGATTGACACGATCAAGAGGGTCGAACGGTTCATGAAACGATCTCCCCAAGATGGAGTCCCTTGGACATCACAACGCCTGACCGCCGACCTTCGCAATCCATTGTCGTGAGAACTCGGCGCTGGGCAATCCTACGTCCAGCACCATTTTCATCTGCTCACGGGCCCGTTTCAACTCATCCGGCGTCAGGGCCGGGCGGCCGACCGTGCTGCCATCGGCCTGGCGATTGGCGTCGATGATGAAGTCATCCAGGTACACCCCGGAGAGGTTGGGGTACTTCTTGGCCAACGAGAGCACGGGGTGCAGTTCGTTCATGCCGCCCTTGCCACCGCTGCCGACGACCGACCAGACGACCTGGTCCAGCGGCTGGAAGGCAGTGGCGTACTGTTCGAAATCGGTGCGCGCCCGCCACGCCTGGCCGCCGGGCAACCGGGGCAGATCATGGCTGCGGATCAACAGCAAATTGGGCACGCCCAGCCAGAAGGCGCCCTCGGCCGGCGTCATGCGCGAGCCGCCGCGCACGTCGCCGCGTTCCAAGGCGTCGCTATCCAGGCCCGGCGGAACCGTGAAGATCCACAGGCGATCGCGCACCGTAGAACGGGGGCGTTGCGCCGGGGCGGCCGGGGCCGCCTGCGCGCCACACACCGCCGACAGGCCAGCGCATCCGGCGGCAGCCAGCAGGCTGCGCCGCGAAAGGCTTTCTTCCGCTGGGTTTTCGGGCATGATAGTCTCCTTGCCAGTGCGTGAAGAAGAGGTCAGTTGACGCATTCGAACCTGCTGATCAAGCAGATCGCCCAGCGTTGTGGGTTCAAGTACGTGCCGTATCTGACGCGGGTTTTTGGGCAGCACGTGGGTTTGACGCCGGTGGAGTACCGCCGCCGGGGCCGCGGCAGTTTGTGAGCCTCACTGCGAGGCGGTGGCCAGCCCCAGGCGGCGCAGGAGGCTCGTGAGGAACTGGCGGTTGTCGCAGCGGATGTAGTCCAGCGTGCCGCCCATGCGGTAGAAGCTCTTGCAGAAGCGGAGGTAGTAGGCGGGGTTGGTGCTAGGCGGCTCGCCTTGGCTCCAGTCCCAGCCGCCACCGTCCTGGAGATCCACGATCACCAGGTGATGGCCGCGGAGGAAATCCCGCCCTTCGTTGGCGCGAACACCGTTGGCGGCGCTGAAGGCCTTTTCGAACACCTGCGGGCTCATGATCGCGCAGCCGATGGAGATATGGACTCCGCCTTCCAGCCGATCGACCGAGGCGGCGAAGATCCGCGCATCGCGTGCGGCGCCTCGGCCAATCGCTCCGCCATGATACATGGGGTGGTTGACGATGATGTCGTAGCCAATGCCCGGATGTACGGTGAAGGGCACGCGATGGCGGTAGGCGCAGGCCGGCACGGAACAGGGCTTGAAGGGATGCGCGATGGGCAGCTTTCCGCCGCGCAGGCCGAAGGTCTGCATGGCCCACAGCAAATCGGCCTTGGCGGCGGCCAGCGGATGAGCCGGGTCGGCCGACACGGCATCCCGCAGTTCTTCGATGGACGGGAGTACGAGCCGATCCTCGTCGATCATGCGACCCACCGCTTCGCCGAGCCCGAGCCCTTCGGCCGCGCCGACCAGGGCGGCCAGATTCAGATAGCGGCCGGTCTCGTCCCAGGCGCCGAAGACGCCCGCGGGCGCGTTTTCGCGTACCGACTCGCCGGAGTGTCCCTGGAAGGCGAACTCCCAGTCGTGGATGATGCCCGCCCCTTGGGTCGCCAGATGCGTGGCGAGGCGCGACTCGATCAGGCGATTGAGCAGAGGGCCGGCGCCGTTCTTGATCAGGTGGGCCCCGTAGGTGAACATGATCGCCGCCTGGCGATGGCGCGCGGCGAGCATTTTCTCGGCGAGCTGCGCGATCTTGTCCTCCACGGCCGGGTCGTTGGGGGGCGGGGCTGCGGCAGCTTGGGCCGTCTCGTCGGCCAGGTGCAGCAGATTGCGCCGCGCGGAGAGGGGGAGGACGCGAAGCTTGAGGGGATCCAGGGCAGGGTAGGGCACAGCGGGCATTTGCACTCCGAAGATAAGGAAGGCCGCCGCCAGATTGCTGACAGCGATGCGAACGCCAGTGTATCACGTAGGCTGCGGGTTCTCCACCGCCCCATTCTGCCGCGCGCGGCCAGATAGGCTCCCGATCGCCTACGGACGCAGGAGCAGCCACCATCCACCGTGCTGAGGCCGAGCCCCGAATCTGCCGTGATCGCGGGGGCTTACTTTTTCAACGTCCGGCCCAGCGTGTGCTCCACGCTCTGGACCTTCGATCGCAGTCGTCCCTGGCGTGCGTGGCGATAGTCCATGCGCATGAGGACTTCGATCCGATGGCAGTCGGCGGCCAGGGCATCGAAGCAGCGCTTGACCAAGGCCATCAACTCGTCGAACTCGCCTTCGATGCTGGTGCCCATGGAGTGGCATTGATAGTCCAGTCCGCTGGCGTCGATGATCTCCAGGCAGCGTGCCACGTAGGTCCCGACGCTTTCGCCCTTGTCGAGCGGATAGATCGTCAGTTCGAGCAGGATCATGGGTCGCGCCCCCCTCAACGCCGCCCCCCCAAGGCCACATAGGATTGTAGGCCCCGTTGTGCTTCGAGTCGAGGGAACCGGTCTTTTCCGATCCGCGGACTGCCGCGGGAAGTGTTTTTGTACGAACGAGATAGGGATTCGTGAATCTCGTCTGCCCTCGAGGGCACGAAATCGCTAGAGTATGCGGCCCTTGAGCGATCGTCATTGTGGTTTGGAGTGTGGACTATGACTCAACGATCGGGCACCATTCTGCTCTGGGCATTGCTGGCACTGCCTGCCAGCGTGCAGGCGCAGATTCAGGCCCTCCCCCCGTCGGACCTCACTGGCCGAGCCGTCGTGGCTGCGCCGGGCGTCTCGCCGCTGGGCGCAATGGACTACTACGAGAGGGACATGCCCCTGGCCTTGGCCGGTCCGGAGACCTGGACCTGGCAGCTCCTTCCTGCCGGACTGCTGTATCGCTCGTATCTGGCCGGCACGCGCGAGCCGCGTTTGGGGACGACCTGGCAATACCAGCGGCACGACGGCTGGCAATGGGACTCGACGCTCGGGGCACGCGTGGGTGTGCTGCGGTTTGGATCGCTGGACGACGCCTGGCCAGAAGGAGTGCAGCTTGACGCGGAAGGGGCCGCGTTCCCCCGGTTGAACATGGAAGAACACCGCGATGTGGACAATGTCGATTTTCGCTTCGGCTTTCCACTCACCTTTCGCCGCGGTCGCTGGGAGACGAAGCTGGCCTATGCGCATTACTGTTCTCATCTGGGCGATGAATACGTGCTGCGTCATCCTGGATCGTTGGCGCAGCGACTGAACTACGTGCGCGATTCGGTGGTGGCGGGGCTAGGGTTCCGGCCTGTGCCGTCGGTGCGATTCTACTCTGAGGCCGATTGGGCCTTCGAGACCGATGGGGGAGCCAAGCCTTGGCACTTCCAGTTTGGGGCCGAATACAGCCCGATCCATACGGTGGCGCTCGGCGGGGCTCCGTTCGCGGCCGTCAACTGCCGGCTGCGCGAGGAAGTGGACTACAGCGGGAGCTTTGTGGCTCAGGCCGGTTGGCAATGGCGCGGCCGCAGTGGGCAATTGTTCCGCTTGGGGGCCCACTACTTCAACGGCAAGAGTGACCAGGGCCAGTTCTACAACGCGTTCGAAGAGCAGATCGGCGCGGGCCTGTGGTACGACTTCTGACCGCGCGCGGTATGGCGCGTGGCACGACCGTGGATCACGCGTCCCCCCTGAGCGTTGGTGGGCGGTCGTTCGTGGTGAGCCACGTCCGGGCGGCAGAAGGCGGATGGAAGGGCTTGCCGGCCAAGGTGTTTGTGGTATCTTTGAGGCATGAGCCTTGGCCGTCTCGCCGTCACATAGGGGGGCAGGCAAGGCAACCGGGAGAGGTGGCTGAGTGGTCGAAAGCGTCGGTTTGCTAAACCGATGAGTGGCTATAAGCTGCTCCGCAGGTTCGAATCCTGTCCTCTCCGCTTCTTGTTATTTGACAAAGACTTACGTGTGCAGCGCAGGCCGTAGCAGGGCGTCGTAACGCCTCGCACGGCCTTGTCTTTGCGCTTTCCCCCTCGGCCGCCGCAATTCCGGCCGGATTCGGACGCGGCGAGGCTTTGCGAGGACTTACGGCCGGTTGCTGCAGCGCCGGCTGCAGCGCGCCGCGCAGCATTGCCGCCTCTTGGAAATGGGCGTCGGTCACCTGCAGGTAGTGCTTCCGGGCGATCTCGGGCGTGTTCCCCAGCCAAGCCGTCACAACATGGACGGGGAACCGCTCCGTCAACTCCGTCTCTCGACTGGCCCGCATGTTGTGGAATAGCCGCGGCCACGGGGTTAGGCCGGCCCGTCGGATCATCTTCTCCATGGTCGTGCGCAGGTTGCAGCCCCGCCACCCCCGCGGGCCCATTGCCGCCTGCCGGAACCGTTCGTTGACCACGTAGACCGCCCCGACCGGCGCGGACTCGGAAGCCTCCAAGAGGATCGGCCGCAACTCCGGGAACAAGGGGATCATCCGGGTGTCGTGCCCGGGGTGGTGTTCGGTCTTCGGGCTGGTCACCAGGATTCGGCCGGCTGCCCAGTCGATATCCGTCAGCCGGAGGGACAGCACTTCGCTGGGGCAGCGTAGGCCACCGTAGCGACTCAGGGCGACGATCAATCGCCAATCGAGGCTGGGGCAGGCTTCCAGCAACTTGCCCGCGTCCGCCTGGCTGATGAATCGTTGCCGACTCAAATCGGTTCCCGCCTTCGCGCGGACTTCAGCGAATGGGTTCTCGGCGATCAACTTGTGCTTGAGGGCCGCGCGGAAGAACTGCCGCGCGAATTGCAGTCGCTTCTGAATCGTCGTCGCGGACAACTTTTCACCCACGAGGAAGAGGCGGAAGCTCTCCGCGTCGCCTGCTGTAATACCGCGCAGCGGCCGATCGATCCCAAAGAACTCTTTGAGGTTTCGCACGGTCTGCGACCAGACTTCGCGCGTGGCCGGCTTGACGTCGATCCTGCTTGCCGTGTAGCTGTCGATAAAGGCGCCCAGGACAGCCGTTTCGCGTTTGGCGATCAGCCCGACCGCGGCCAACTTCTCCAGCATGACGGTTTCTCGCTTTGCCAGCCACTCGCTCACCTCATCATCGGGCGAATGTCCAGTGATGCAGGCCGCGGCCAGGGCTTCGACTTTCGTCTTGATGAACTCAGCCTGTTTCTGGGTCACCTTGCCCAGGGCAATCGTCTTGCGTTGCCCGGCCGCGTCCACAAACTGAATTGACCGCCGTCCGTTCCGTTTCAGAATTGTTGCCACGTCCTCACCCGCCTTTCTTGCCTCGCCGCCCTGCCTTCTTCACGATCGTCAGTCCCAGGCATTCCCCTAGGGCGTCGATCGCTTCCATAGACAAACCGCGCTCGCCGTGAACGAATCGGGACAGCGCCGCGTTGTCAATCCCGGTCCGTTGGGCAATGACGTACCGCGTCATGCCGCTTTCTTCTATTGCCTGTCGCAACTGGTCGATCAGCTTCTTCTCGTTCATCGATAGGATTCTATCCGATATTTGTCATAATGTCAAATACTCTTCTCTGTCTCTGCCGGCTCGGGCAAGGTCGGAGTGTCCCCCCAGGCTTCCCACTCGGCCCGTAGGTCAGCGGCCAGGGCGTCGCTCACCTGGACCGCATACAAGTCGATTCCCTCCCCGTAGACTACCGCGGCCACCCTCCATAGATGCCCATCGGCGTCGATCACCTCACCGACCCGGGGCGTGCCCGGGACGGTCCGCCGCTCGGCCGGCTTCCCGCGGAAATGGATCGTCATGGCGGCCGTCATGGTATCTCGCCCTCCCTGTCCCCCGCCAGCAGATCGAGGTTGATTCTGTCCAGATCCAGGGCGTCACCGTCACCGGAACCTCCATTTCCCCCGGGTTTCGTTGCGGTTGTGGTGACGGTGACAGGCTCCCGCAGCCGGAATACTTGCACGGCTCGGCCACCACGCGGTCCAGGCGGCTGCTTCTCCCATTGCCCCAACCCGGCCTTGACCAGGGCGTCTAGCGCGGCCTCTGCACCGGCCGTATCACCCCGGAATCGTCGCATCCCGTGGGCCAGCTCCCGAGCTGCAACCGCCCCTCCCCGGCTTTCTATCCAGTCACGTAGTTCCGACTCGCACTCACTCTCCGGTGTCGGGACCTCGCCGTATATGCGCCGGGCATGCGCGAACAGGTATTGTGCCCACCCTACCGCCCGGTCCAGGGCCGGCAGCGACACTGGACCGCGCCCCCTGTCGGCTAGGTGGATCAGCAGAGCCAGGCTCGGGATCAGGCTACGGTACTTGGCCAAGACCGCTTCCATCGCCGCCGTCAGCCTACCCGAGCGTAGCTCATGCTCCAGTGCTTGGAGCCACTCGTTGAAGCCTGCTTGGGCCGCGTTGTCGAACCGCAGGAACGGCACCGGATTGTGGTCGTCTTGCTGCGCGTCGATCAGGAACGGCTCCAACTCGGCCATGGACTCGATTGCCTCGAACGCCTCTTGGCGTGCTGGGGTGTCAGGCCAGCGATCTACGTTGCGCCACTCCCTCGACACGTCAGGCCAAACTGCCAACTGAAAGCGAGGCATCAGACCGTCATCACCCTTGCCGCCGTTCACGGCATCGAACAAGTAGGATCGCAGCGGCCCGGGCTGGATCGTCGCCACGATCGACACGCAACAGGCCGGGATGTCCAGAGTCCCACGCCCGATCCGGTCCACCGTGAATCGGCCGTCGCCGTTCCAGCACTCGATATAGAAGGCCCTGGCATCTTCTCGCCCGGGCTTGTCGAGGGATCGTAGAAGCCCCTGCGCCTCGTCGCGCAGGACCAGCACGCCGTGGGGATTCTCCGCCAGGATCACTTGCAACTTCTCGGGCGTCGGATCGTTGACCAGAAACCGCCGCCGGATCGGCTCGGGCTGTTCCTCCGCAACTGTGTCGGCGGCTATGGCGTCGGGGTCCGCGTCGCCTTTCTTCACCGCGCGGTGTAGTTCCTGCTCGGCCACTTTCCGCCGGGCCTCAAGCACCATTGCGCGGCTGGCGTGTTCTCGCGCCGCTTGCTCGTATTCTTCCTTGGCGCGGGTCTCCAGTCGGGTCAGGGGCCGTGTCGCCTCTTTCATCGGTGGAGATTTCATCGCGCCGGGCCGGCCGATCAACAGGCCCCAGAGGTTCGGGACCACCTGCCAGTCGTCGCGCTGCTTGGGCCGGATGCCGACGCGTCGCCCCACCACGGCCGCCAGGGTGACCATCGCGGACACGGCGACGAAATCCAGTGGGCATTGCATCCGGTCCGCAATGTCGGTCGCCCAGGGTCGGAGCGCGGCCGGAAGTAGGTCAGGCTCAAAGGTCGGCACCGGAACCAGGGGCGACTGCCTAGGCTTGGGGGCGGGCTTACTCATTACCGTGCCCTCTCTGTGTCGCCAGCGCTCTGAGTACATCACTCGGGACGTAACGCACGCTCCGGCCGATCCTCAGAACAGGCACCGGGCCGCGGGGCGACGTGAGCGACCAGAGCGCCCTTTCGGAGATCGAGAGCATCTTGGCCATGTCCCTGGACGGGACGGCCACGGGGGCGGCGGTGGGATCAGCCGTCATGCTGCACCCCCTGACGCTTGGGCTGGCAGACGCGCAATTCGTAACCCAGTCGTCTGAGATTTCGCTCCGCCGTTTCGACACGTGCCGCGTCGCCCGCCCGGATAGCGGCAACCATTGCCGCGGCCCAGTACGCGGCATCATCGTGGCGCGTCACATCAGGATCAAATCGTCGGGTCATACGTGGGTCCTCCCGCCCTACCCGACGATCTGTCATTTCTCCGTCATTCTCGAATGAAAAAGCCCGGAGAAACCGGGCTGAGGTCGCGTTTCAGAATTTCCATTTCGCTGTCATTCCTCGTCCGAGTCCGCATGCAGCCCGGCCCTGCTTTCCCGGTACCTCTGTTCCTCTTCGTCAAGCCATCGCCGCGCGGTCGGTTCACTTACGCCCACCATACCGGCCAGCTTGCCGACATCCTCTTTAAGGGTGGGATGCTGCCTTAGTTTTGCCAGCATGTCCACTCGCTTGGCGTCGCCTTCCGCCTTTGGCAGCCGACCTCGCCGTTTGGTGTTGCCTCCCGATTGCGATGGGTCATCGCGCGTGCCGTGGTTGGACGGGGGGTAGGTTGAACTGTCTGCCAGCCAGCGCAGAAGCGCGTCGATGTTCGCCAAACCGTGCTGCGCGTCGTGAAACTCGCCAGGGAACGGCATAGGCGGGGGCGCAAGCCCAAGGGCGCGTGCCGCGTTCAACAAGTCGGCGATGCTATCCGGCCAGACGGCCAACGCGCCCGGATCGCACTCCAACAGGCGGGACTGTCTCTCCATAATCCGTTCGCGTAGCTCGTCGATGCTCTTGGGCTGTAGCGGCGCAGGGCGAGGGGCAGGATCGGCCGGTTTGATGATCTTGTACGGCGTGCCATCGGGCCATTTGCCTTCAATGCATGGCATATCGTCGGGCAACAGTCGGCGGTCGCGCGGCTCCGGCGCAGAGGCATCCTTGCGAGGTTCCATGATCTTCCATCCTTTCTCCGGGTCGCCGGGCGAGTGTCGAGGGCGATGGAAGATTTCCCTTCGACACCCGCCCGGGCGCTTGGGCGGTAGCTACTCGCCCCTCCCGGTTATGGTGGCGAGACTTTCTGACCTACGAAACCCTCCTTGACGATGCGTGGTCCGTCTACGGCTGTCCAGTTATACCACGGCATGTCGCACACCGAGGGGCCCGAGTAGATGATTTCAACAGTATAATAACGGCGATACCTTTTGCGGCCGAGGTCGGGGTTAGTTTCCTTCTCTAAGAGAGGCAAGTTATCATAGAGCGATCCCGAGATAGAGCCGTAGTCATCGAACCAGCCAAGTATGGCCCATCTGTCCCGGCTGTACTTACTCATTCTTGCGGCCTTGATGGGTGCGAAACGGGCGGAGTGGTAAGGGGTGTCTGTGTGCAGCAACTCACTAAGTCCGATTTTTCTATCAAGGTGCCCCATGTACGCTTCGTACTGGCTGGCGTCTTGCGGAATGGCGTCAAGGATACGGCTAAGCAGGCTGCCGCCGTGGCCCATTCTCCCATGCACCCATCCAATGGCCCGAGCGCCGACAAGAAACGCCAGGATTAGCACAACGGCCGAAACGAGCCACAGACACCGTCGCATCCCGGCTTCGTTCGAGGTTCCTAGCCGGCTCGACCAGCCCCGTAGCGCCTGGTCTGCCTTCCGCCCCCACCACCTTGCCGATACAAACACTCGGCGCACCCGCACGTCGCGCCGATGCCGCGTCACCCCGTAGAAAACCCTGTCCCCTTGCCGCAGCAACCATCTTGTCACGGATAGAATCACAACCAGTGTTGCCCGGCTTCGCTCTTCCCCCCAGCACAAAGCCTTGCGCTTCCGTTCTTCCCACTGGCGTTTCCGTTTCTCCCACTGACGTTGCGCTTCGCGTTGCCTTTCCAATTCCTCTTCATGCTGGCGTTGCCTCTGGGCGGCCAGTCGTTCTGCGCGATCGCGTTCCCGTTCCTGCTGTTCGCGGGCCAGTCGCTCCCTTTCTGCCGCCCACTGCCTTTCCCGCTCTTGCTGCTCGGCCCGTTGCTCCGGCGTCAAAGCAACCGGCTGCATGGGCGCTATTCCAATATCTCGGATGAGGGAGAGGATTCCTTTTGCGGCTTCGCGCACCTCGGGGTCGGTTGACACAAGACGATCCGTCGCGGCAAGGTCGGCAACGATCATATCGACTCCCGGAGCGTCTCTTGGCCACTGGCGGGGATCGGGTGGCAAACCGTAGCGCTTCAGGTAGGCGGACGATCTTGTGAAATAGGCGTCGGCGAAGGTCGGGCTGAGCCCTATGGCGGCGGTAGCGTCGACAATGGCCTTCTCGTGGTCGCCCCACCGAAGGTATGCGGTTGCCCTTGTGAAGTACGCCAAGCACCCTTGCATTGAGTCCGGGTTCAGTTGAATCGCCGCGGTGAGATCGGCAACGGCGTCCGCATAATCATGTCGCTCCAAGTACGCTCCGCCCCGCCCGATTAAGGCGGCGACATTCTTCGGGTTCAGCAGAAGGGATTCCGTGAAGGCGGCAATGGCGTTATCCTGGTCCTTGCCTGCCACATAGAGCCCCAGACCTCGACGCGCGTAGGCCGCGCTGGTCGCTGATCGCGCGCTCGCGGCAAGACCCTTGACGCTAATCCACCAAATGAAGGCGGCCACCGCGAACGCCAGCAACAGTCCAAGGCCAGACACGGTACACCTCGCTGTGTCGTTAACAGCAGGGGAATCAAGACTTCCGTGTCTGGTTACCTCCTCCTGCGCACTACGCTACCCTCCCGTCGAGAGAACAGCAATTCCCCCCGGCTTCATACCGCCGAGAGGCCCGTCTTGTTAGAGGGCAAGCCAACGGGCATGCCGCCGATCGGTTTGGTGCGCGTCCTGGACGCTTTCGTAGGTTAGGTTGTGGCACTGCCGGCAGGCAAAACGTCGGGCCCCCGGCGGCAGGAAAAGCTTGCCGGCCCGCCGGCCGCACCTGGGGCAACCAAACCACCACCGCAGCCCGCCAAGCGTCGGTCGAGTCGGTTCCAAGGGAACGCGAACGCAAATATCCTCCGTGCCTGCCAGTCGGTAGTCCAGGATCAGGTACAGCGTTCCCGCCTCATCCATTACGGAGAAAGCTGCTGCAGCGCCGCCACTCCACTTCAGCGTTCCGTTGGTGCCCGGGGACAGCACTGGCCGCAGATCGCCGATCCCAAGCGAAAGGCAGTCTTCCACCGTGGTCTTCGCATCGGCGCGTGGATATCGGCCGCTGCCCAGTCCGCCCATCGTTTTCCCCTTTTTGCCAAAATCATTCGGCAAGCCGGCCGGTACATCTTCCCCATGCTCCCACGTCGAGCACCCAGCCCCGGACAATCACTTTCACTCGGGCCTTGTGGCACCGCGCCCATAGACCGGTGGGGGCCTCCGAACTTCGTGACGGGGGTGCAGACCAGTCTACCCGCTATGGCCCCGAATCGCGGCCACAATCGCCTGCCGGGCCTCCGCCGGCAGCGTCGGCCACACCTGCACCACTTGCGCCAGATCGGTATCGATCGGGCCAGAATCGGCCCCAACTGCAGCGCCGGCTGCAGCGCTCCCTTGGGGCGGTTGTTGCAACTCGTTGTCCAATAACGGGTTGTCGGAATCCGCTCGAATCCTGTCCTCTCCGCTTCTTGTTATTTGACAAAGACTTACGTGTGCAGCGCAGGCCGTAGCAGGGCGTCGTAACGCCTCGCACGGCCTTGTCTTTGCGCCCAGGAGTCGGACGCAGCTCAGGGAACAAGAGGATAAGCCGGGTGTCCTTGCCCGGATGGTGCGCGGTCTTGGGACTGATCACAAGGACCAGGCCGGCCTCCCAGTCAATATCCGGCCATGGCAGGCTGAGAACTTCAGGCGGGCAGCGTGGGCCCGCGCAGCGACTCAGGGCGCCGATCCGCCGCGAATCGAGGCTGGGAAGGCTTCCGGCAGTCTGCCTGCGTCCGCTTGGCTGATGAGGCGTTGCCGGCGCGCCTCGTGACGGCGGCACACCACCGCGCGCCGGCCATCGATCCGGTCTTCCTGAAGATGATCGTAGACGGGCCGATCAGGCCGCGTCTTCAGTCGACCACCGCAATGCAGACATCCCGAGATAGAAGCGCCGCGAAGGGTCTTGTGGCGCGTTGCGCCGGATTTCTTGGCTACGTTCAGAATGATCGTGGTTGCGCGACTCCCGGAATCGTACATGCTCGCTTGGGGCCAGTCTATTGCTCGGCCGTTTCGGCCGGCTTGTCCCCTTTGCAGGCAGCCAGCGCGTCGCGCATCGCCTCGCGGGCGACCGGCAGCAGACTTTCGGCCAGCCGGTCCTCGGCGAGGTCCGGACTGGCAGTCAGCTTCCCGAGATCCTCGTTGCAGGCCTGCAACGTCTGGCACGCCCTGTCCAGCGTGTCGCGATCGTTCTCTGGCCGGCCGCGTTCGCGACAGATCTGTCCCAGTCGCAGGCGCATGAACTGTACCAGCACTCGGTTGCGCGACGGCAAGCCGGGGAACTCGGTCGTCACCTTCTCTTGGGTCTCCAGTGCCTTCTGGAAGAAGTGCTCCGCTTCCGTCAGCCTCTGCCTGCCCCAACACGCCATTCCCAGCTTGGCAAGCAGCAATGCCCGGGAACAAGCGTATTGCGGAACGGCCGGATGACGTGCCACGAGCCATTCTGACTCCTCCAAGGCCTTGCGGAGCCCCTCTTCGGCGACTGCCGAGAGCGGAAATCGCCCCTGCCATGGAAATAGCGCGACCGGGACCCAAGCGTAGGTGGCCATCAACTCGTAGCGGTAGTCGGCGACTGCCGGGTAATGCTCCTTGAGATTCTCGAGGATCTGGATGGCGCGCAGGCGTCCAGAATTGCCGGCCGGATTGTAGGCGACGGCCGAAGGCCGATAGCAGAGTGCCAGCAGGAAGCGATAGTCGGCGATGTCGGGACGCTCGCGAGCAAGTTCTTCGAGGATCGCCACGGCCGACGAGCGCAGCCTGCGGGCGCTCTGCTGGACCACAAATGTCTCACGTTCCACTCTCGGCCGACCGGTTGTGCCCTGGTCGTTCGGGGACAGGCCCAGGTTGCTGAGAAAGTACAGCGTGCGTGCCAACTCGTAACGGCACGCTTCGGGCAGGGGGCCTGCCTGTTCCATCGCACGAAGCAGGGCCGAAGCCTGCTGGTGCGACTGGTAGGCCTCTTTCAACTCGAGCTTCGCCGCGCGCACGGCGCCGATCTCGTTGTACGTGTGCGCCAACTCGGTGGGGATGCGGACGTTAGCCTCAGGTCGTTGCCGCAGTGTGTCGAGTTGCCGGATCGCCCGGGCGTATTGCGTCTCGGCTTCATGGAGCCGGCCGAGGCGCTGCTGGATGTCGCCCACGCGACGGGCAGCAATGGCCGACTCGAGCATGAGATGGAAGTCGTGGCCTCCCTGCTCGGCCAGGCGATCGTAGATGTCCAGCAGGCTTGCCAGCAACGCGGCGGTCTCCTCGGAGGGAGGCACCGGCATGTGCAGCCCTCCGGCCAGCGCCACACAGCGGCACGGCTCGGCCCCCGTGCCGGAGTCGGAAGCGATCCACACGCGTTCGGGCGAGAGTTGCCGGTAGATGGCGTCCAGCACGTCGAGCGATACTTGCGAGGTGGCCTCGGCCCGGTCCAGGGCCCGCGCCGTCTCGGTATAGGCTTTTCGGACGTGCAGATAGCCGCCCGTCACGGTGGTGGCCACCGCGATCAACAGCAACACCGCCACGGTCGAAACGCCTGCCAGGGCCGGGTTTCGACGGCACCAGCGCCAGGCACGTTCCAGCCCGGAAGTGCGCCGGGCGTGAATCGGCTTGTCCTCCAAGAAACGCCGCAGATCGGCCGCCAGCTCGGCCGCGCTCGGATAGCGTTTCGAAGGGTCGTAGGCCAGGCACTTGAGGAGGATGGTCTCCAGGTCCGGCGGAACGGCGGGGTCGATCTTCCGCGGTCTCAGCGGCTCTCGGGCCGACTGGCGGTCGCTTGCCCCGCCGGGCATTTCTCCGCAGTCGGCCACCGCACGGAGCGTCAGCAGCTCGTAGAGCGTCGCGCCCAGGCAATAGACGTCGCTGCGAATGTCGGCCCTGCCGGCCAGTTGTTCGGGCGCCATATAGCGCGGCGTGCCCACCACTTCGCCGCTGCGGCCGGCGTCGGCCTGATCGACGGCACTGGCCAAACCGAAATCGGCCACGCAGAGCATCCCCTCGCCATCGAGCAAGAGATTGCTCGGTTTGACGTCGCGATGCAGTGTGCCTTGACGGTGGGCGTAGTCAAGGGCCTCGGCAGCCTGAAGCCCCACGGCGGCCACATCGCTCCATCGCGTAGTACGCTGGGGTTCGCTACGCTCGCCCCGCCCGGCGCCTGTGTGTCTGTGTGGCTCTGTGCCTGTGTCCCCTTGTGCCTCCGTCCCTCTGTCCCTCTCCGACTGTGTGCCGAACTTGGCCTCGATCAGGGCCGCGGCCAAGGTGCGGATCCCGGCCGCGCGTTTCTCCGGGTCTCGGCGCAGGGCGCGAATCACCTCGTCCAGGCCGACTGCTCGGATCAGGGGCATCACGTAGTAGTGCAGTTCCTCCTGCTGGCCGACGCCGAAGACCGGCACGATGTTCGTGTGGAGCAGTCGAGCGGCCGTCTGCGCCTCGCGTTGGAACCGCTTCAAGCGTTGGGCCGGCAAGGGCACGTGTCCGGGCAGGATCTTCACGGCCACGCGGCGGCGCAGCGAGCACTGCTCGGCCTCGTAGACGACGCCCATTCCACCGCGGCCGATCTCCCGGACCATCCGGAAGTCGCCCACCTGTTGGGGAGGCGTGCGGATCGCCGCGTTCTGCGCAGACTCGTGCCGGGCATGCTCTTGCATCCGCAGTTGCTCCATCAGGGCCACCGCAGGAAAGAGATCCTCGATCTGCCGGGCATGCTCGGGATGCAGGGCGGCATATTCGGCCGGCGAAGGGGACTCGCCGCGCCGGCAACGAGCGGCGAACTCGTCGGCCAGCACATCCAAAGGATCCCGATCGTGGGGCGCGTCAATCATGGGGGCAGTAGGCAGTGGGCGGCAGACTGGCCCTTACTTACGCACGGGCATGGCAACTCGCAATCGCTTCAGCGCACGGAGATAACGCTTGCTGGCCGCGTATCGGTTGATGTCCAGGACCGCGGCCACCTCGTCATTGGTCAACTCTTCCAGGTGGCGGAGCACCAGGACCTCGCGGTCGATCGGCTCCAGACTGTCCAGCGTGCTTCTCAACTCCAAGAGCATCTCTTCGCGGACCGCGAACTGGCTGGGGGTGGTGAGACTGTCGGCCAACTGGGCGGCAAAGAAGGCCGAGCCGTCCTCGCCCGACTGCGCCCAATCCAAGCCGGTCTCCAGATTGACGTTCCGCATCTTGGCGTCCACGTAGTGCCGGCGCGTGTCGATCAGGATCTGGCTGGTGATCTGACGGAGCCAAACGAACAGGGGCACGGCCGGTCTCCGGAGAAAATCGTCGATCCGCCGGGCCGCCTCGACAAACGCGTCCTGCAAGATGTCTTCGGCGTCGACCTTGCCGTGGAGCCGGCTGTCGAAGCGGATGGCGATCATCCTGGCCAGTCTCGGGCGATAGTGGTCGAACAACTCGGCCAGGGCCGCTGCTTGCCCAGTGCGAAGAAGGCTCAACTCGTCGGTGTTTTTCAGTCCCAAGGCCATGCGAATTCTCGTCGGATCTGGAAACGGGCAAGAAAGTCCCGCTTCCTTGTCCATCAGATTCGTGGACGCACGGTATCCAATATAGCTTGAAGCTCACGCCCGCTTCCACCATGCGCATTACCCCACCCCCCCATGTTGGTAGCTTTCAATCCTCGTGTTGCCCAATCGCCGTTCGTGAGCCGGTCGTTCGTGGCGGGCCGGGGCGGCGGCCGTATGTCGTCAAGCATTGCCTTTCGGAAAAGCGTTTGTTGAACCGTGGAGGTGCCCCCATGTGTGACGTTGCCTTGCGTGATCGCAGCACCGGCCAGCGTACCGGCCTGACCCTGCTGGAACTGGTGGTGGTGATGGCCATCCTGGTGGCGCTGGCCGCCCTGCTGGTGCCATTGTTGCCCGAGTTCATGGGCAAGGCCAACCAGTCGGCCGCCGCCACAAACATCAACGAACTGGAGAAAGCCATCCAGACCTTCCGCACCACGTATAGCAGGCAGCCAAACTACTTCGATTCGCTGCTCAGCAACGACACTACGCTCAGCAGTTTGCTGCCGAGCAACACGACGGGCGTGGCCGGCGGAGCGATCACAACGCTAGAGTTAAAGATCGGTCCTCGTTCGCGACTGACGCGGGAAGGCATCAACACGCTGCACGACCTGAATGGTACCGCGACAGAAGAACATTTCCATGCGACCTTGAACCCGTATGGGACCACACTCACCAACAGAACGATTGCATCGGGTAAGAACTCGCCCAATGTTACCGTCGCCGCATTAGCTTCATCGACGAGCGTGCCGGGGCTAATTCTTAATGAAGATCACGAGTACGTCCTGTTCGGCATTGGCAAGTACTGCAACCTGTGCGGACCTGATGGCCTGGTAAAGGAGGCACCAGTCTACGGACACCACGCCCAGGAGAACACACCGTCCACGGTGTATCAGCGATTCGCCGTCCTGTACGACGTCGGCGCCAACGATACCGATACGGACCGGTATAACGCCAAGTTCATCGGCATCGTGGCGATCGGCAGCGACGGGCTCTTCTCTTGTGGCGATTTGGTTGGCACCTACGGCGACAACCGGTACGACGCGTCTGTACCTCGCAAGTAGTCTATTGGAGATAGGAACATGCGTTGCGCACGTCATCGAAGAAACGTCTTTTACGGATTGACCCTTCTGGAACTCGTCGTGGTCATGGCCATTCTGGTCGCCCTGGCAGCGGTTCTGGTTCCCCTTCTGCCGGAGTTTCTGGGCAAGGCCAACCAGTCGGCAGCGGCCACGAATATGGGCGAGCTGGAAAAGGCCATCCAGACCTTTCGCGCCACGTACAGCCGCTATCCCAACTACTTCGATTCGATGCTGACGAGTGCGGGAGCAAATCCGGACTTTGATGGGGACACGAAAGGCGACGTCCCACAGCCGAAGGATGACAATTACGAGAATAGTCCCAGTCTGATGACGCCGGAAGAGCTCACTGCACCCGAAGTCAACCGGCTGAGCCGGCAAGGAATTACGCACGTATACAGCCTTGATGGCACCACCGCCGACACGCACTTTCACGCCACTCTGAATCCTTACGGTGCGAGCCCGGCGGCAATTCCCCTTGCCGCAGGCACCACAGTCTGGAAGTTAGCCCGCACGGCCAATTCGAAGACGTCGTACAACGACGAAATTTTCAATCGGGCGGTGTTGCCCGGTTTGACCATGAACGACGAGCACAACTACGTGCTTCTGGGGGTCGGAAAGTACTGCAATCTGTGCGGCCCTGACGGCCTGGTGAAGGAAGCCCCCGTGTTCGGTCAGCACAAGCAGCAGAACACGCCGTCTTCGTCTTATCAGCGATATGCTGCCGTGTTCGATGTGGGAGACCCGGACGTCGAGGATCAAAGGCCGGCCAAGCTGATCGCCGTCGTGGCGCTGGTGGGCAAACGGTTCTTTACAGCCGGCGATATCGTCGGCACGTACGGCGACAACAGCTTTGACATTGCCACACCGCGGGAGTAGGCCATGACGGTTCGCAGCATCACGGTCGGTCTCCTGGTCTTGCTGGGCACGGCCGTTGCTTGGGCGGTGGAACCCGGGCGCAAGCCGTCGTCGCAGGGCATCCTAAGCGGCGAGCAATCGTTGCCCAGCCGGCAGCCGTACGTGGCCGACGACGGTCTGCGGCTTTGCCGGCCGCAGAAGGGCTTCTGGGTCGATTTGGGGGCCGGCAAGGGCGACGTGGCCCTGGCTCTGATCGAAAAGGCAGGCAATCCCGTGCTGATGATCGATCCCAACGCGGAGGCCTTGGCCCAAGGGCTTCAGACCGCGAGAGAAAGAGGTTGGGTCGACCGCCTCATGGCCGTCACCGGCCGCGCCGAAAGCCTGCCGTTGTTGGACAATTCGGTCGACTTCCTCATCAGCCGCGGCTCGATCTTCTTCTGGGAAGATCCGGCCCAAGGGCTTCAGGAGGTCTATCGCGTACTGCGGCCCGGCGGCAAGGCCTACGTCGGCGGCGGCGCGGGCAGCGGTTATCCCAAGCAGGAAACCGAGAAGCTCATCGAGGGCCGCAAAGCGCGCATGCAAGGCGACGACGCCGAAAAAGCAAGGCGGTTCGTCGAGCTCCGCCGCCCGGAACAAATGCAGCAGTGGGCTCAGGCGGCCGGACTGCGCGACTACCAGGTCCTGGGCCGAGGGGCCATCTCGGCCGACGACCCCCACGTGGGGCAGGGCGTGTGGCTGCTGCTGGAGAAGAAATAGCCTGCATTGACCGGCGTTTCTGCCGCGGCGATTCGCAGACCCGCTCTCAGTTGCGTTCGTCCAAGCGGCCAAGTCCAACCAACCGCCGAGAGAACTTGAGGGCCAGGGCCGAAGAACCGGGACCTGATTTCTGCGAACCCCCAAGGGAAGGATGGTGTCTGGGAACAAGATGCCCTCTTCAGGAGCCCGTGGCTTTCGATGGACGTCCGCATCGTGCGGCATAGGTCTTCTGAATTCTCCTAAGGGCCGGTCCCAAAACCTGTCGGCTGCTCAGTCCTGCTGGGCCGCCCGGCCTGGCTGGGGCGGTTATGGGATAGGTCCTAAGTGGTCCGTTCGGTGCGTGGTTGGAGCTCCGCAATGACGCAATGGTACGAAACGCTGTTCGCCAATTTTGCCGCATCTTACGACAAGGAGTGCTTCACCCAGGGAACCGTGGGTGAGGTGGACTTCGTTGAGCGGGAGTTGGGTGGCGATCGCGGCCGGCGAATCCTGGACATCGCGTGCGGCACGGGCCGACACGCGGTCGAACTTGCGCGGCGCGGCTACCGCGTGACGGGCTTCGATCTGTCCGAGGCCCAACTTCGGCTGGCGCGTGAAAAGGCGGCTGCGGCCGGCGTGGTCGTGGAGTTTCAACGTCGCGATGCCACGCAACCGCATTTCGACCGCGAATTCGACGCGGCCCTCATGTTCTGCGAGGGCGCGTTTCCGCTGATGGAGACGGATGAGAAGAATCACGCTATTCTCAGGCACGCCGGCGCGGCGCTGCGCCCAGGCGGCAAATTGCTGCTGACCACGCTCAACGCCCTGTTCCCGCTGTTCCACTCGGTCAAGGATCTTCTCAATGCCAACGAGACCGGCACATCCACCGGCAAGCTGACCTTCGACTGGATGACGTTCCGGGAGCGTGCGGAGATGACGTTCACCGACGATGCGGGCCGAGCGCAGACGATCCTCACCAACGAACGGTATTACACGCCGCCCGAACTGCGTTGGCTGTTGGAGACGGCGGGATTCGCCATGGTGGAGATCTTCGGCTGCCAGCTGGGTCAGTTCAGCCGTGAGAAGGCCCTGACGCCCGACGATTTCGAGATGCTGGTGGTGGCGGAAAAGGGGGCCTGACGCGCGGCGCCGCGGCCCGATGCGGGCCCCGTGCGGCGGGGAACCCGTGGCGATTCCGCGATCGGTTCCAGTTGCACTATTGCCCCTCAGATAGATAATGCAACGGGGGCGACCAGCGGGAGCCCGGTTTCGCGGTACAAACGCCAAACGCCACCCTCGTGTTGCATTCCTTTTCTGAAGATCACTAGACGTTCTTGGCCACAATGCGAGTCACCGACATCCCCTTCAATGCGTTCTTGAGAATCGAAGAGGCGCCGGCGGGGTCCTCGTTCTTGCTGCAATTGCGGCCTTCTGAAGCGAAGAATCTGAGCCGCCAAACGCAACGCCCCCGGAACCAACGAGATCCTTCGCTGCGGTCAGGATGACCATGATTCGGCGCGGCCTGCAAGCCACGCCTTGGCAGTTCTCCCGAGGCTGCCCTGCCGTCTCGGCTTAGGCATGCGCGCGGCAAGCGGGCCCACGCCGAGCGTGGGCTTGGCGTGGCACCCAGCAGGCCGGGTTACTGATTTTCCGGCTTGGCCTCGGGTTGAGCGGCAGCGGGTTGGGCGTCGGCGGCCGGTTCTTCCTTGGCGGCGGGCTTGGGCTTGGCGGCAGGCCTGCGGTCGGCGCCGTGCTGCAAGGGCGTGGCCTGACCGACTTCGTGCAAGCACTGGATGAGCCCGGTTTCGCTGGCCAAGTAGATGCGGTCGGTCTGCAGGTTCTGCAGGCGGAAGGGATGGGCGACGATGGACATGGTATCCAAGCGCTGCCCGGTCTTGCGGTCGAGGATCAGAAGGTTCTGCAGCCGGTCGACGGCATAGAGGCGATCCTGGCTGGCGCTGAGGAGTTTGGTGACGTTGGGGGTGCGCCACTGGAGGGCGCCGGTCTGCGCGTCGAGGCAGAACATGCCGCCGAACATCGTAGCCACGTAGACCTTGTCGTCGACCACGGCGGCCGACTCATCGACTTGTTCGGCAGTCGAGAAGCGCCACAGGTATTGGCCGGTCTTCTCCTGGATGGCGTGTACGATCCCATCGTGAGAGACGCCGTAGATGATGCCCGAGTCGCCGGCGACGCTTGGATCGGGGGGCAAGTAGGCGGGGCGGCCGACGACTTCGCGAGTGGTTTTGAGCCGATAGCGGAGCGTGAATTCGACGTTCAGGCGGTCGAGCTTGGCCACCATCAGATAGCCCAACTCGGTCGGCCAGACAAGAAGGTCTTCGTCTTCGGTCTGGCGTGTGACGAGCGGCTGGACCAGCGAACGACCATTGGAGTAGCAGCTCAAGGGGGGCGCCGGTCTCTGCACCAGACGCAGGTCTTCGCGCGAGGGAGGGGCCGGGGGCTCTTGGCCTTCGACGGGTTTGGCGCGCGCGCTGCCGTTGGAGGCGGACTCGGTCGCATACTTGATGGGATAGGCGATCACCATGCCGTTGACGAGGGTCACGTACACACTGCGTTCGCTGAGGGCGGCGCCGGCGCCTACGGCTCCGTCCACGAGCCGCTCCCAGAGCACGTCCCCGGTCCAACGGTTGAGCAAGTAGAGACGCGAGCCATTGACCACGGCCACGAGGTTTCCGCCGACGTCGGGGTCCAGGCTGGGGTGCTTGGGATTGCCGATCTGCTTGGCCGAATCCCATATCGGTCGGCCGGTCTCGGCGTCATAGGCGCACAGGCCACCGCGGTCGGTCTGGGCCACGAGCATGCCTTCATAAAGGACCAAGGACTTCAGCTTAGAGCGCAATCCGATGGCCTCGAACTGGGCCATCCAGGCGCGTGTCAGGCCATGGGCCTGGGCCTGGGCTTGGGGGATGATCTGGCCGCGCGTGTCGGCCCAGCTCGACCCGACCACGGAGAGACTACCAGCCAGCGCAAGACTCAAGACGAGACCGCGGGTCATGCGAGATCCTCAAGTAGGGAGAACGACAAGGTCACCTCACAGGCCGAGTGCCCGAGAGGTGCGGATATTTTCATCATAATTCACCCAAATCCCCTACGCTACGCAAAAACGCCCCTCCCGAAGGCCGGAAGTTGGTCCTGGGATGAGTAGCCAAGGGCCGCGCGACGGGCGCAGGCGGTAGCAACACGCAACGCGGCAGGGGGTTGAGCGGCCAGAGTCGGGGCGCCGGTTCATGTGCGTAACGTATTGTTTGAGTAGCACTTACAACGACACCTTGTTCACGCGGCCAGAGCACCTCCAATGTCTGGGTTGTTGCATCCGTTTGGGGGAGTTGAGGAAGCGGGCCGTTGGCCCTGCAGTCCTCGGGCTGGACGATTGGCGATGGACGCCGGCCGACAGGTGCCTGTTGCTGGACCGGTGTGACGAAGCTGGAGCTTCGTCACAAGTGGGGAAAAAGTTCTGAGCAGTCCAGGGCGTCAGAGAGCGAATCCCAGAGGGCCTGGAGGCCAGGCGGAATCCGCGCGTTCAGGGCTTTTGCGGATCCGGCAGATAGCGTAGGGCCTGGACATCGGTGAGGGTCACGAGTCCTTCGCCGATCATGGGTTCGAGGGCCGGCAGGAGTGGCGTGATGCGTTCCTCGATGTCGACGATCTCGACGCGGACGGGCAGGTTCTGGCTGAGTTCCAAGAGGCGGCTGGTGTGCAGGTGGCCGCTGCTGCCGTAGCCCTCGGCACAGCGGACGACGGTCACCCCGGCGACTCCCCGCTCCTGGCAGAGTTGCACGATGGCCGTATAGAGCGCCTGGCCATGATACTGATCGGTGCTATTGATGTAGATGGTCAGCAGCTTTGCCGCGCTCTGGATCTTCATGGCTTGCCGTTCCTGTCGAGTCCTGTTGGGCCGCTGAGCCTGTGGCGGGCGTACTTGGATGAGCCCGCGTTGAGATCTCGGTTCGTCAGTAGCGTCTGGGGAAGAGGCCATTGACCAGGGCCACGGCGAGGAGGATGCCGACGAAGCCGGCCGCCACGCTTCCGAGGACATTGGCCAGGGCCCAGGCGTAGCTTCCATCACGGATGAGCTTGAACGTTTCCCACTCGAAGGTCGAGAAGGTCGTATAGCCGCCGCAGAATCCGGTGCCGATGAACAGATACCAGTCCTGGCGCGCCGGCGGCAGGCGTTCGAGGACCAGGACGGCGGCCAGCGCGAGGATGAAGGATCCGGTGACATTCACCACGAAGGTTCCCCAGGGCAGCCCGCGCGCCCAGGGTTGCTCGTTGAACCACTTGCCGACCGCGTAGCGGGCAATGGTGCCGGCCGCGCCGCCTGCGCCCAAGACGATCAATTTGCTGGTGATCTCCGCGTACACCCGGTTGCTCCTCCGTACAAGCCGATCAGGCACATCCGTCTTGCGGCGTGGTTCGAGGCGCAGGGTCGGGCGCCGCGAGGGCCGACGATGCGGATTTCCAGAAGCGTTCGGCGGTCTGGGCCACGAGTTCCACGGCCGTGGGGCCCAGGCGGCCACTGTTGACGGTGAGATGATACTCCAAGGGGCTGGACCAATCGACGCCAAAATAGCTGGCATAGAAGGCCTGGCGGCGTGCATCGCTGCGTGCGATGAGCCTGCGCGCCGGGTCTTCGCGAAGCCAGCGGTGTTCCATCACGCGCCGCACGCGCTGGGCCATGGCGGCGACGAGGTGGACGTGGATTGCTCGAGGATGCTCGCGAAGGAACTGGCTTCCGCCGCGGCCGACCAACAGCGCGTTGCCGCGCTGGGCCAGATCGTGCATCAACTGTTCCAGGGCCAGGAAGTAGCGTTGCCGGAGACTGCCCGGCCGGAGCCGCTCGAAGATGCCGGCCGACTGTTCGTCGATCTTTTCCAATTCGCCTTCGGCCACGCCCAGATGGACGGCTTCCTGCTCCAGCAGTTCGCGATCGAACACGGCCAGTCCCAAGCGTTCGGCCAGGGTGGGCGCGAAGCCGCGCTCGCCGGCTCCAAGTTCGCGCGAGAGGGTGAGCACGCGTTGGTCGTTTGCTGGCGGGCGCGGTTCGCTGGGCGTTTCGTCGCGCGCGATGGCGGCCAGCACGTGGGCCAACTGCGGCGGCGGCAAGCGGCTGGAATTGGCGATCAGATCGTATTGGGCGAGCTGGCTTGCCGCCGCACCGAAGAAGTAGCGCGTGAACTGTTCGCGCGCGCGGTCCATCTCGACGCAGCGCGCCAAGGCCTGTTCTTCGGACAAGGCTTCCAGTTCGGCGATGCGTTGGGCGCGCCATCCCCGGGGCGCCACCAGGCGCACGTGCAGGGCCTGCGGCGCATCGCCGAGGAGGTGCCGAGCGCCGCGGCCGACCAGGATCACCTTGCCGCGCTGGGCAGCACGCTGCACGGCCTCGCGCAGACCGTGCAGATACTGTTGGTGGGGCGGGTGGCGGCGGAGGCGGTCCGCCACCGGCACGGCCTGCTCGTCGAGCCGCTCCAGATCGGCGTCGGGCACGTGCTCCACCGCGGCGGCCTCGTGCAGCAACTGGCGGTCGAGCAACTCCCAGCCCAAGCGTTCCGCCAGGCAGCGGCCCAGCTCGCCGCCTCCGGCGCCGTACTCGCGGGCGATGGTGATGATCTGCATGGTACGGTCCTGGGACCAAGGACTCGTCGCGGGACCGGCGGCCGTTCAGGGCGAGCGTTGTCTTCTTGCCCGAGACGCAAGAGCATCCGGCTGTATTGTATTCGGGGGGGCGCGGCTGTCAACGAAGAGGAGGAGTTGGCGCTGACGTCCACCCGATGGGCCGGGTATACTTGTGTGGCCGAGTGTCCCAGAGTGCAGGAGTGAACCAGGATGAGCAGCGCGGAATCCGCCCGGTTGGCACCGATTCGATTGCGGCGTTACACGTGGGCCCTGGCCGTGTGTTGGACGGCAACGATCGGCGTCACGCTGATGTGGGAGCTTCGGGACGAACAGAACCAGGCGGTGAGTATCGCGCTGAGCGCGGCGCGCGGGGCGTGGGAGCGCGAAGCGGCCGTGCGGCGTTGGGACGCGGCCCAGGGAGGCGTGTACATCCCGCTCAGCGAGACGACCCTGCCCGATCCGCACCTCGCGCAGCTTCCGGAGCGCGACATCACGACCCCCTCGGGCCGGAAGTTGACGCTCTTGAACCCGGCGGCGATCATCCGCAGCATCCAACAGGCGACGCAAAAGGACGTTGGGAACCGGTCCCCGAGCCTGTCGGCAGCTCAGTCCGGCCGGGCCGTCCGGCCTGGCGCGGGCGGTTCTGGGATTGGTTCCAAGGTTCGCGGGCACATCACGAGCCTTCGGCCGCTGGATGCGCGGAATGCGCCGGACGCGTGGGAGAAGGCAGCGCTGGAAGCATGCGAAGCCGGAGAAGAGGAGGTGCATGCCCTGCTGACGATGGACGGCGATCGATACCTGCGCCTGATGCGTCCCTTGATGATCGAAGAATCCTGTTTGAAGTGCCATGTGGAGCAAGGGTACAAGCTGGGCGAAATCCGCGGAGGCATCAGCGTGTCGGTGCCGATTGCGCTGGTCTGGCCCGCCCAGCTTCAGGAGATCCTGCATCGGATCATGGGGTACGGAGGGATGTGGCTTCTGGGGCTAACGGGCATTTTCACCCTTTCGCGTCAACTGCGGCGGCAGGTGGAATACCGCTACCAGGCCGAGCGCAAGCTGCAGGAGACCAACGCGATGCTGGAACAGCGCGTGGCCCAGCGCACGGCCGAACTGGCCACGGTCAATAAGGAGTTGGAGAACGAGATCGCCGAGCGCAAGCATGCGGAACAATGGCTGCTGGAGAGCGAGCAGCGGTTTCGCGGCTATTTCGAGCAGGGACTGGTGGGGATGGCGATCCTGTCTGCGAACCAGGAGTGGGTCGAGGTCAACCCACGGTTGTGCCGACTGCTGGGCCACAGCGAAGAGGAGTTGATCGGGAAAGTGTGGACGGAACTGACCCACGCAGAGGACCGCGCCGCCGAGGAGGCGCATGTGCAGCGACTGCTGGCTGGAGGGGCCGCAGGAGAACCGCTGGAGATGCGTTTGCTGCGCAAGAACGGCCAGGTGCTGCGTGCGCGCGTGACCATGCAGTGTATGAGGAAGGAAGACGGAAAGGTGGACAGTATCCTGGTGCTGGTGCATGAGGGCGACCGCCGTTGATTGCGATTCGGTCCGTATTCCCGTCAGTGAAAGGAGCATCATGAGTCAAGAACCAGAACGATCTTCGCGCCGTCAGCGGCGCACGTTTCTCAAGACGACCTCCGCCGCCGCGGCGGGCGTGCTGGTCTCGCCGCTGGGCCTGCCGTGGGCCCTGGGCGCCACGCCGTCCGGAGCGCGGCTCCGGATCGGCCTGGTGTCGGCAGCCAGCTATGGCTACATGGAGGCGCCGCGCGCTGCGGGCTCGAACCATGGCACAGCCTTTGCCACGGCCTGCAACGGCTACGACGAGGCCAAGCGGAAGCAGTTCGAGGGGACCTTTGTCGCGGCCAAGAAGCGCGTGGAAGGGGCGCAGGTGGTCAAGATCTGGGACCCGGTGAAGGCCGCGGCGGAACGGCTGGCCGACGTGTGCGGCATTCCCACCGTGTGCGACAGCCCCGACCAATGCGCCGAGGGCGTGGATGCGGTGGCGATCGTGGACGACGGCTCCGGCGCCCAATGGAAATACGCGATGGCGCCGCTGCGCAAGGGCGTGCCGACCTTCTGCGACAAACCGCTGGCCATGACCGCGAGGGAGGCGAAACAGGTGGCCGCTGTGGCGCGTCAGACGGGCACGCCCTTCATGTCGGCCAGCGCCTTGCGGTTTGTGCCCGACGTGCTGGCGCTGGCCAAGGAGGCGCCGACGCTGGGGGAGATCCACCTGGCGACCACGATCTGCGCCAACGAGCTGGTGTACTACGGGATCCACGCCCTGGAGATGGCCTACGCGGTGCTAGGACGAGGCGCGGTCTCGTGCCGGAACGTGGGCCAACCGGGACGGAACGTGGTGCGCGTGCGGTTCGAGAATGGGCGCGATCTGGTGCTGATGGTGGCCGAGCGCGAGTGGATGCGTGCCGGCTACCAGTTGAACCTGTATGGAAGCAAGGGCTGGCGCTCGCTGACGCCGCAACTGGCCGATCTCTACTGGTACCTGTTGGAGAGGTTCCTGGAACTGGTCCGCACGAAGCAAGAGAGCGTGCCGATCGAGGAGGAGGTCGAGGTGATCGCCGTGCTGGAGGCCGGCAAACGGTCGCTGGCCGAAGACCGCGAGGTGACGATCGCCGAAGTGCTGCGGTGAGGCCGGGCTCAGAGCCGGTCCGAAAACCTGTCGGCGGTTCGGTCCTGCAGGGCCGGCCGAGGTTCTGGGATAGCGCCCTATTCGAGGTGCCATCGACGGCCGCAAAGGCCGCCGGGGCGCCCCGCCGCCCCCCCCGGCCGGGCCACACCCCCGTTCGCCATGGTCCGAATTGCAGGGACCCGGTACAATCCAGTGCCACGGTCGGGACGGGGTCGCACGGGGAGGCGACTGTCCCGCCGTCATCTTGGACGTGCGGCTGGTTGTGCGATCCACGATCGAACTCAGTTGGACCTGGTTCAGAATCGAGTAGCATGTTTCGCCACGCCCTGTGCGTCTTTCCTTATCGACACACACGAAGCTCGATCCTCTCGTTCCCGCCGCTGGGCTTGGAGTACGTGGCCGCCGCGTTGCGTCCTTACGCCGAGCGGATTGAAGTGGTGAACTTCTGGCAGGAGCCCGAGCCGAGCACGCAGCGGTTCCTGCGGCCCGAGACCGACGTGGTGTGCTACTCCATCAATTGGCGCTCGCATCTGGAATCGATCCGCGCGGACATCAATGCGCTTCCGGCGGGGGTATTGACGATTCTGGGTGGGCGCACGGCGACCGAGGATCCGCGCGGCTGGCTGGACGCGTGTCCCAACGTGGATGCGGTGGTGTGCGGGGACGGCGAGGTGGCGATTACGGAGATTGCCGCGGGCCGTCCTTTTTCGGAGATCGCCGGTTTGGTGTACCGGGGGCCCGACGGCCAGTTGCTGTTCAACCCGCCGCGGGCCAACATGCCGCTGGATGAGAACCTGATCCCGGCGCGCGACTTGCGCCGCCACGCCTACTACATGTCGAGCAAAGGCGCGAGCACGGGGATCAAGGTGGACATGGTGGCCGGCTCGCGCGGCTGTCCGTTCCATTGCCGGTTCTGCAACTTCTCGATCAATCCCTGGGGCGTGAAGCGGTGTTGGACGGCGCGCTCGCCCGAGTCGATCGTGCGCGAGTTGGAGCAGATGGAGGCCGACATCGTGCTGTTCGTGGACGACGTGTTCACGTATCAGCCCGACCGCGTGGCCGAGATCTGCGACCTGCTGATCGCGCGCAAGGTGCGCAAGCACTACATCGTCAATGCGCGTGTGGAGATCGCCAAGCGTCCGGACGTGTTGGCGAAGATGGAGCAGGCGGGGTTCATCGCCCTGCTGGTGGGCGTAGAGTCGACGCAGGACGCGACGCTCAAGGCGATGGGCAAGGGGTTCACGACCGAGCAGCTCCGCCAGTACTTCGAGGTGCTGCGCAAGTCGAAGATACTGATCAACGCCTATTTCATCGTGGGGAACATCGGCGAGACGGAAGAGCAGATGCTGGCCATCGCCCCCTTTGCTCGCTCGTTGGGGATCGACCTGATCCACGTGTCGCGATTGCGCAACGAGCCGTACTCGGGCCTGGCTGAGCTGGTCGCGCAGACGCCCGGCTACCACATCGACGGCGCCGGGTTCGTGTACAGCGACGCCTATTCGGCCGAGCACATTGCGAATCTGCGCAAGCGGATCGACCTGAAGTTCCACACGCCGCTGCAGGTGGCGCACGTGGTGCTGAAGCTGGCACGGCTCTTGAATTGGCGCGTGAAGGCCCGGGCGCTGGTGACGATTCCCATCTTCCTGGTGCGGCTGATCGCCGGCCAGATCGTGCACCGAGTGCGCAAGCGGCTGGGCCGGCCGGTGCATTGAGCGGCGCCGCGCGGAAGGCTGGGCGAGGGGCGCAACGCACGGCCCAGCGATGCGCGCTGGAGTCCACGTTTGGTCCGCGTGGCCGCGCGAAGCACGCCGCGGGCATGAAGGCGATCGACACGAACTCTGAACCCTTTGCGAGCGTCCCACTGGATTGGCTTTAGGCTCGCCGCATAGGGGAAATGTTGGCTGATGTCGAACGTCGACTTGCCCCCACTCAACCCCTTGACAGGCTCACTTCGGTAGCTAGGCTAGGCCTGTTGGGGTGCGCCACTATGGGGCTCTATCAGCCAGAGGGAGCTGAACATGGAAGATCGCATGAGACTGACGCCCATCCTGACCGTTATGGTCATGGTCGCTCGGCTTGTGTGCTGCGGGACTTCAGTTCAGGCGGACACACTCGCTGGCACGTTCGACTATACCTTTGAAGATAACTCCGGAACTGCCACGTTACTATACGACAATTCCACCAACACCGCCACGATATCGAACCTGCAGTTGATGTCCCTAGGGTATCTGCCTGACACAAGTGGTGCGACCTTCATGCTGTCGCTGAAGAACTTGAATTGGGAGGACATTGCCCCGTCTGAGCCTTTTGCCACGATTGCTGAACTGAACTACTTCCTGAAAGGTGACGACAAGTACATCGCTGGAGCGACTCCCGATGTTGGAAGCTCGTCGGTCTGGCTCGCCTTTACCGGGGACCCATCTCCGACGTATTTCGATGCTGGATTTGCAGTTGATAACGGTGAGATGTGGATCAAAAGTGGCTCCTGGTCCAACCTGGTGGCTGTGCCGGAGCCGTCCGCCACCACGTTCTTGTTAACCGGATCGACCGCGCTGTTGCTGGCAGCCTGGGCATGTGGGAAGAGAAAAGAACGGGCATCTAGTCCTTGAGGCGCGAGGAGCCGCGGCGGTGACCGACCATGCGCGCCAGCTTGGCTCCTCCCAGAGTTGTCAGGCAGACCGAGTGGACACATCCTCTGTCTCCCGTGCGGTTCTTGCCGTTGTTCTCTTCTCAGTGGCGTTGTCGGCTTCAGTGGAGCGGCGGGCCTCGCTTTGCTCGGCGACGCCCTACAGGGCTCGCTCGTTCGTTGTCCGGCACGGGGTGCCGGACCTACTGGGATGAAATCTCTCGCAAAGACGCCAAGGACGCAAAGGGGAATGCCTGAGAAAGCGGGCATGAAAGACCAAGTCCTTTGCGGCTTGGCGAGAGACATCTTTGGGCAAATGTGAAGGCGCAGAGGGGACCACGGAAGGGGAGAGGGCCCGACGCGCGGTGGTCGGGACGCGGCGTGACAGGCCGACGGACGAAAGCCAGTTCGTTGTCAGGCACGGGGTGCCAGTTCGACGGCCTACACGGCTCGGCAGTTCGATTGTCCGGCACGGGGTGCCGGACCTACCGGACGGAAATCTCTCGCCAAGACGCCAAGGACGCAAAGAGGAATGCCTGACTCAGCGCGCATGACGAATCAGGCCCTGGCGTCCTTTGCGCCTTGGCGAGAGACATCTTTAGGCAGACGCGAAGGCGCACCGGGGGATTCCTGGGAGGAGAAACGACAGCGGGAGGCGGAACCGTCGCTCCGCCTCCCGCTGAATGTTTGACGACTTGCCGCGCACTGTTGGGCGGCTTGCGGCGCGCTACTTGGCGGCTTGCTGGAGGACCAGCTTGGCGCGCGTGGCGGTTTCGCCGCCCACGTTGGCGGCGATCACCTTCTGCATGGCCTGGGCCACGGCCTTGGCCTGGCGCGGGAGCATCTTCTCGCCGATGGACACGGCCGAGCGCGCCGCATCTTCCTTCAATTCGCCGTCCAGGTGGCTCATGGCGGCATTCAGGGCCTCGCGCGTGGGAATGCGTCCCAAGACGTCGATCACCAGCCGCTTTTCATCCTTGCGTTCCGAGGCGGCCAGGGCCTGATGGCACAGTTCCAGGCGCTGGGCATCGGGCATGTCCAACTGCCGCGCCACGCGGATGAACCCGCGCAGGGCGCGGATCTTGTACTTGGCGTTCTTCTGCGTCTTGGCCATCTCCAACAAGACGGGCGCGACATCGGCGGTCATCCACTCGCCCAGCAGCCGGCTGGCGGCGTCCTGGACTTCGGGGTCGGCGTCGTCGACGGCGGCGGCCACGGATTGCAGGGCCTTGTTTCCGCCCAGGGCGGCCAGCAGGCCCAGCAACTTGATCTTCACGGGGGTCGGGGCCTGGGCCATCGCGTCCACGACCTTTTGGGCCGGGACGTCGCGATCCGGGATGCGGAGGGCCGAGGCCTTGAGGGCCGCTTCGGCCGCCTCGCCGTCCTTGGGCGTGGCCGGCTTCACGACCTTCGCGGTCAGGAGCGACAACTGCTCGCCGGGCAGGGTGCCGCCCAGAGCGGCGATGGCCGCCAGGCGGAGCGCTTCGTCGGCGTCGTCGGCGAGCTTGATGAGCGTGGGCAGCGCGGCCTCGATCCGCCGCCGGCCGATCAGGTCCAGGGCCATGATCTTCTGACGCGCGTCGCCCTGGCTCAA
>CALARR010000235.1 GCA_937889015.1 uncultured Planctomycetales bacterium
TATCAGAAGCTGTGGTCGGTCGATCGCCAGTATCCCGAGTGGATGCAGTCCAGCCAGGTTTCGACCTACACGTGCCTCTCTCCCTATCACCTGGCGTTGATTGGCGACGAGGTGCGCAAGGACCGCGCGGGCCTGGCGCGGAGCGACGTGCTTCCCTGGATTACGCCTGGCGACGCGGGCGTGTTTCCGGGCGAGGCCTTGCAGTGGGCGTTGCTGGAGTGCTACTTGAACGGTGCGCGGGGCGTGTGGTTCTGGTCGGGGCGGGTTTGGGATGCAGAGAGCCTGATCGCCTACAACCGGGTGATCCGTGCCTTGACGGCCGTGGAGCCGATCCTGATCGAGGGCGAATTGATCGGCGCCGGGGCCGCGGTGAAAGAGCCCGGGCGTGTGAGCGGCATCCGCCGCGGCAACGACCTGGTGCTGCTGGTGGCCGACTACTACGGCGCGTGCCGCGGCAGCGTGGCCCTGACGCTGGACGTGCCGGTGCGGTCGGAGATTCGCGACCTGCTGAGCAACGCGGTGTTTGCGGCCAGTGTGCCGGCAGGCAAGAACCAGATCAAGGTTCCGCTGGAGGGCGCGCGCGCACGCCTGCTGCACGTGCGGTCGCTGTGACTGGCGGCGCCGGCGGTGTTTTCAAGATTCTGGTCGATCGTCATTGGGAGGTGCAGCTATGTTTCGTACGCGACGGGGGTTGCTGGTGGTTGTGGCCTCGTTCTGCCTGGTCGGCGCGCTGGGGGCGGCGCCGCAGTCGGAGCGCTGCGTGGTCCTGGTGAGCGTGGACGGCCTGGCGCACTTCTATCTCGACGATCCCAAGGCCGACATGCCGACCCTGCGCCGGATGGCCCAGGAAGGGGCACGCGCGGAGGGTATGGTCGGGGCTTTCCCCACCGTCACCTGGCCGGCCCACACGAGCATCATCACCGGTTGCACGCCGGCCAAGCACGGGGTCATCGGCAACAGCTACCTCGACCGCCAGACGGGCCAGGCGGTGACCTTGCTCTGCGATCCGGTCTTTGATAAGGACCAGACCTTGCGCGTGCCCACGGTGTATGACGCCGCACACGAAGCAGGCCTGAAGACGGCCTCGATCTGCTGGCCGGCCACGCGGCAGGCCAAGAACCTCGACTGGCAGGTGCCGGACATGGGCGGCGATGCCTGGAACCAGTATGGCACGCGATCCTGGCTGGATGAGTTGCGCCAGGCGGGGTGGCCCGTGGACATGCAGGGCAAGTGGGTCACCGAGGCCACCGGTGGAGTGGCGCGGGACTGGCTCTATGCGCGGATGGCGGCCCAGGTGCTGCAAAAGCATGCTCCGAACCTGTTGCTGGTGCACTTGGTGGAGCCGGATCATGTGCAGCATCGCACCGGGCCGCGGACGGCCGACGCCTACTGGTGTTGCAGCTTTGCCGACGACCGGATCCGGGACATCGTGGAGGCGGTGGCTCGTTCGCCGCGCGCCGCGCAGACCACGGTGATTGTGTGTGGCGACCACGGATTCGCGACGATCGATCGTGACATCCGCCCCAACGTGCTGCTGCGCAAGCTGGGGCTGATGACGGTCGTCAACGGCAAGATCGAGAAGCAGGCCGCCTACTGCTTGTCGCAGGGGGGCGGCTGTGCGGTGTATGTCCTCGATGAGGCGCGACGTTCGGAGATCCTGGCCCAACTGCAGCGAGAACTGGCGCAGGTCGAGGGCATCGAGGCGGTAATTCCCGTTGCCGAGTTCGCCAAGGTGGGGCAGCCCACCCCGCAGCAGGAACCGCGCGCCGCGGACTTGTGGTTGGCGGCCAAGCTGGGCTACAGCTTTAGTGGCACGCCGACCGGCGAGGACCTGGTCGCTCCGCGGAAGAGCGTGGGGGGAACGCATGGTTTTCTGCCCGACCAGCCGGACCTCTGGTCGGCCTGCGTGATCCGGGGGCCGACCGTCAAGCCGGGCACGCGTTTGGGCAAGATCAGCAGCCTGGATCTGGCGCCCACGATCGCCGCCCTACTCGGCGTGTCGTTGCCTAGCGCCGAGGGCAAACCGTTGGCTGGCGTGGGGCACTGAGTCGCTGTCTCACGTGGGCGCTCTCGATTCACGCGTGCCTTCGACGGTGGCGGTTTGGCGGCCAGTTTGGTTGCCCAACCGCCCGCAGAGTACCCGCGTTTCGGGATCAGAAGGCCGCTTTGCGCTTCTGCCTGGGGGTGGCACGGAAAATGCTCTTAACGGTCACCGTCGCTGGCCGGCTTGGAGGCGAGGCTCGCCTGGTTCATGAGCACCCCAAGGCCAAGGGGGATTGCAGTCATGGAGCGTGCGGCATTCGTCGGCTGGGTTGGCGGCAAGAGGGCCCTGCGCGGGTGATGGCAGCGCGTTGGGAACGTGGTTGTATGTGCGCGGTGGTCAGGCAGCTCAGCGGAGAGACCGTATGCCGCATGTCTTGGTGGTTGGCCGCGAGCCGGCAATCGCGCAAGCCTTCCGCTATGCCTTTCAGGGTACGGAGATCGAGGTCCACAGCACCTCTTCGGGGGCCAGGGCGCTGAGGCTGCTGGAACAGTACGCGCCGGACGTGTTTGTCTGGCAGGGGGGCTCATCTGGAGAGCCGATTCCCGAGATCTTTCATAAGATTCGGGTACGGTCGCACCATATTCCGACGCTGTGGGTCTTGGGGCGCGACGACGTCGAGGCGGCGCGGGCGGCGATGCGCGCCGGGGCCTTGGACTGTCTGCTTCCGCCCTTGGATCGGAGCCGGCTCCGGGATCTGGTGGCCAAAGCCCTGGAGGCGCGTCGCCGGATGCACGTGCCGGTCCGCCTGGTCGGGGCCCTGGCGCCTGAGGATCAGGCGGACGCGCTGCTGGGCGAGTGCGAGGGAATGCGACAAGTGCAGCGCGGGATTGCGCGGGCCGCGGTGCGCCAGGCGTCGGTCTTGATCCGCGGCGAGCATGGGACGGGCAGGGAACTCGTGGCGCGCGCCATCTATCACCACAGTCCGCGCGTGTCGCAGGCGCTGCTGGCCGTGGATTGCGCGGCGGTGGACGAGCCGTGGCTGGAGGCGGAGTTGTTCGGCACGCAGTCGACGACCTGCCGACCAGGCCAACCGCCGCCGATCGGCAAGTTCGAGCAGGCCGATGGCGGCACGCTCTTGCTGAAAGAGGTCGGGGCTTTGCCGCTGGGCCTGCAAGCCAGGCTGTTGGAGGTGTTGAAGCGCAAGCGGTTCCTGCCTGCCGGAGGGGGCGCGCCGGTTCCTGCCGAGGCGATGGTGATTTCCACCAGCAGCCGCGACCTGGAGCGGATGGTCGACCTTGGGCAGTTCAACGCGGAGCTTCTGGAATACCTGCAACCGTCGACGATCCGCTTGCCGCCATTGCGGGAGCGGGCAGGGGACATCGTGCTGTTGGCGGAGCACTTTCTGCGGCGTTTCGGCCAGGAATTCGGGGGAACGGTCCGTTCGATCGCCGGCGAAGCGCGGGAGGTGCTGAAGCGTTATCCCTGGCCAGGCAATGTGCGTGAATTGCGCAGCGCCGTGCGGCAGGCGCTGTTGCAGGCCAGCGGGGATATTCTGCTGCCGGAGTGTCTACCCCAGTCCGTGCGGAGCTGCGTCTGCTCGGATGAGTGCGACGCGACGCACGCGCGATCGCCGAAGACTTCTTTGGAGGCGTTCTTGGACGATCGTTTGCGCGAGGGCACGCAGTCGCTGTACGCCCAGTCGCTGGCGTTCCTGGATCGCGTGTTGTTGACGCGCGTGTTGCGGTTCACCGGCGGGAATCTATCGGGTGCCGCTCGGGTGCTTGGCATCACACGTAGCCGCCTGCGGCACAAGATCCGTCTGTTGCAGGCTACGCTGGGGCAAGCCCTTCCGGCGACGAGTGCCGAAGGGGAGGGGCGTCGGGCAGCCGAGGCGGTCTGCTGCGCGCAACCGCCCGGAGGTTCACCCTTGTGACATGCTTGGAACGCAAGCGAAGGCAAAACTATTGGTGCTCAGAATAGTAATGCAACGTGAGGGTGGCGTTTGCCGCACGAAACCGGGCTCCCGTTGGTCGCCCTGGTTGCATTGTTTATCTGAGGGTCAATAAAGCCCGAAGCGCTAGCGAGGGTGTCGTGGCAAGATGCCTTCGCTGGCGCTTCAGGCTTCAGGGATGTTGGCGATGTTGCCTGGCTTGCGATTCGGGCTTCGCTGGGGCCGTGAATCATCCGAGCTAGGGGTTTGGCCGGCGCAGGTGGTCCTGCAGGGCGGTCGTGAGGCGCGCGAGTTCCGTTTCCAAGACAGGCAGTTCGCGAGTTGCCGTCGCGAGGGCCGCGGCCTTGGCCAACTGCTCGATTCTTGCTGCGGCGGCCACGGCGCGTCGGGCGTCAAAGTTGGCCGCCATGCCCTTGAGTGTGTGGGCCGCGCGTTCGGCTTGGCGCGCGTCACCAGCGGCCAGGGCGGCGCGGAGCGCCGCGAGAACTGGCGGCGAATCGGTTTGAAAGAGCTCGGCCAGGTCCGCAAACAGAGACAGATCGTTCCCCAATCGCTCCACGGCCGCCTGGAAATCGAAGGCCGGCGGACGATCCTTCTCGCGGCCACACGATTGCGGCTCCGTGCTCATCTTGCGGCTCCTGCAGCGCTTTGTTGGATCATACTCCCGTGCGGTCGGGCCGCATAGTGCGTGTCGCACACACGTGGAGCGTTCCCGGCAGCGTGTCGCTACGGTTCCGAAAGCGACAAGGCCGCCGCAGGTGTCTGAGACGCGCTTCGGCGTCATCGGTTCCGGTTGCGGAAGGTCGAGCACGCGGGGTGTTCGCCCCCAAGCAGAGGGTGGCGTGGGGGGCTTCGGCGAACGAGAATGGCGGTCGCCGACCGATGCGCTGCGCGTTGGCCACGCGCCGCGGTGGAAGACGTGTCCAGAAACGGCCTTCCGCGTCCAACGCCGGATTCGAAAAGGGGGAGTGAATATGCTTCGTCCCGGGAGAAGGGTGGTCATCGCTGCAGCGCGAGCCATCTTGGCTTTCGCGGTGCCTCTTGGCGCCAGCCTGTGCCACGGCTGGGGCGGCGCGCACTGGAAGATCACGGAGGCCGCGCTCCGCACGCTGCCCGAGTGGCAGCGGGCTCATTGGCGGGAGAGTGCAGCCGGGTTCCGGCAATACTGCACCTATCCTGATCTGGGGCTGGACAACGCCGCGGCCAAGCCGTATCTGGTCACCGTGAAAGGACGGCTCCTGCACTACTTTCCTCGCGACAACCGCGAAGATTTCCTGGTGTTCCACGAGGGAGCGGAACGCTATGTGCGATTGATCGTGGAGCGGATGCGCGCCGGAGCGTATGCCGAGGCGGCCAAGTTTGCGGGCGCGTTTGCCCACGTGCTGGAGGATCTGAGCCAGCCGCAATGCCATGCCTTGGAGGGCATCAACGGCATCCCGTGGACGACCCTCGACGAGCTCTTCACGCCGGAAGACCAGAGCTGGAATCGGGCGCCGCAGTCGATCATCGGCCTGGACAGCGATCCGCAGTTCGTCGTGCGGATCGACGGTTACCGACCGCAGTTGCTGGGGATGCACGAGAAGGAAGTTGCCTTTCGCCTGTATCAGCGGAGTTGCCGGCTGCGCCAAATGGCCAGAAAGGCCTTGCCCGCCATCCTGACGCGCTGCTACGCGGGCGATGCGGAGGGGGCGGCGCAGGCGGCGCTCCCGCCGGCTGTTGAAGACGCGAAACTGGTGGCCGACATGTTCTCCACGTGCTTTGCGTTGGCCGCCGGGCGTTTTGATCCCGAGGATGCCAAGGCGCTGGAGACGCTGGACCTGACCGCGCTGGTTCCGATTGCGGCCCCGGCCCTCATCAGCCTGCCCTACCGTTTCAGCCCCTTGGCTTATGGTTGCTCCGTGGACATGGATCGCCGGCCGGTACCGTTGCGGCTCTGGCTGGAGCAAGGCAGCGGAGCGCGGCAGGAGGTGGTATTCGCCAAGGGCATTGGCACGGGCTGCTGCCGCTTTGGCTACGAGATTCCCCCGGGCGTGTTCCGGGAGTTCCGCTGCACGGCCGGCCTGCACGCGCAGTTGGGCCGGCATGCGTCGGGCGCGAATCTGCGATTGACGGTCCGCTTTGGCGGCAAGGCCGCGTTCGAGAGCGGCGAGCTGCAGGCCGACGCGCCGGCTCAGCAGGTCCGCATTCCGGTGACGGCGGGAGGGGCGTTGGAATTCGTTTCGGAAGGGCGCCGTGGCCTGACCGGGAATGAGGCCAATCATGCGGTCTGGGGCGAGCCGGTGCTGGTGCGGCTAGGATGCAGAGGGGGTTATTGACGTTCTATAGCGGGATATTACAATCAGGCATGTGTGTGGGAGGTGACTCCGACGCTGCGCAGGATTGCCATTTCCGCGCGGACTGGCGCCGCTGTGGCGGACCTCCGGCATGGTGGTGCGGCGATCCAGGGCGGCGTTGGCCTGGATGCAGACGGCTCTTCCTGGCAACCCCGGTCGTGGGTGCCCGCTTGTCGTAGCACTCACGCAACACGACAATGCCCATCCTGCTAGTGATCGACGACGATCCTTTGGTGCTGCACTTGTTCCGGCACGCGTTCAGCGATCCGGGCGTGACGGTGGTCACCGCGAGCAGCGCGTCGGAAGGCCTGGAGGCCATCGCCCGCTACGAGCCGGATGTGGCGATTCTGGACATTGTGCTTCCCGATCAGTCGGGTCTGGATGTCTTTCATCGGATCCATCAGCGGGATCCGCACTTGCCGATCATTTTCATCACGGCCACGGGCGACAGCGACACGGTGATCCAGGCGATGAAGATTGGGGCCTTCGACTATCTGTTGAAGCCCCTGGATCTTCCCAAGGTTCGGGAGCTGGTGGCTCAGGCCTTTGAGATCCGGCGATTCATGCACGTGCCGGTGCGTTTGGTTCGCGCGCCGCACCGCGATGCGCCGGCCAACGACGCGTTGGTTGGCCGGGGGGCCGGCATGCAGGAGGTCTACAAGGCCATCGGTCGCGTGGCCGCGCAGAAGGTGAATGTGCTGATCCGCGGCGAGAGCGGGACGGGCAAGGAGTTGGTGGCGCGCGCCATCTACCAGCACAGTCCGAGAAACACGGCCCAGTTCCTGGCGGTCAACTGCGCGGCGATCCCCGAACCGCTGCTGGAGAGCGAGTTGTTCGGGCACGAGAAGGGCTCGTTCACGGGAGCGGACAACAAGCGGATCGGCAAGTTCGAGCAGTGTTCGGGAGGGACCTTGTTCCTGGACGAAGTGGGCGACATGACGCCGCTGATGCAGAGCAAGGTGCTGCGCGTGCTGCAGGAGCAGCGGTTCGAGCGCGTGGGCGGCAGCGAGACGGTGCACAGCGACGTATGGATCATCGCGGCCACCAACCGCGACCTGGAGCAGATGGTCGCCGACGGCCAGTTCCGTTCGGACTTGTACTACCGCCTGAACGGTTTCACGATCAAGATTCCGCCGCTCCGCGACCGGGGCGAGGACATCGTCGTGCTCTTGGAGCACTTCTTGGACATTTACAACCGGGAGTTGGGCAAGAGCGTCTCGGATGTCTCGCCCAAAGCCCTGGAACTGCTGATGGCGTATCCCTGGCCGGGCAATGTGCGCGAACTGCAAAGCGTGCTCAAGCAGGCCCTGCTGCACGCCACGGGCCCGGTGTTGCTGGCGGAGTTCCTGCCGGTGGAGCTGCGCCGGTCCGAACTGGCGGCGCGTGGCGACGGCGGAGCGCCCGCCGACCGCCAGGCGGCGATCGAGACCTTTGTCGACCAGCGGCTGGCCTCCGGCTCGCAGGATCTGTACGCCGAGTCGCTGACGCTCCTGGAACGCCTGTTGCTGACGCGCGTGCTGCGCCATGTGCAGGGCAACCAATCCCAAGCCGCCAAGATCCTGGGAATCACCCGGGGCAGTCTTCGCAACAAGATTCGCGCCTTGGGAATCACCATCAG